>NZ_KB850179.1:1210194-1276304 GCF_000369745.1 Acinetobacter sp. CIP 64.7
ATTATGGCTGCTATAGTGGCTTATTGCTTAAATCCAAATAAGCCAACTTTCCAAAACTTGCTAAAAAGCTAAAATATTTCATCGAACTCAGGTTATTTTAAAACTAAAATTTTCACATTTCATAAACTTAGGAAGATATTTTGTTCTTGTCAATAGCCACTTTTTCACAGTTGAGGCAAGATAAAGCAGTTCATTTATATGCTAAAAAAGATATACTTTAAAAACTAAAGTAATAATTCTAACAAGGCCTTTTAACAAAAAAGCCATAGAGAATGCAGTGAGGCAATCCACGCTATGCGTCCATTACATCCAATTGATTTTATTTTCTTAACTTTAGAGAAACGGCAGCAGCCTATGCATGTAGGTGGACTATTTTTATTCCAAATTCCCGACAATGCGCCAGCTTCCTTTATTCAGGATCTAGTCACGGATATCCAAAATTCGAAATGCTCCCCTATCCCACCTTTTAACAATTATTTAAACGGCCTGTTTTGGGATGAAGACCAGGAATTTGATTTAGATCATCATTTTCGTCATATCGCCCTGCCAAAACCGGGCCGTATCCGTGAATTGCTGACCTATATTTCTCAAGAACATAGTGCCCTGATTGATCGTGCAAAACCTTTATGGACCTGTCATATCATTGAAGGTATTGAAGGTAACCGTTTTGCCATGTATTTCAAAATTCACCATGCCATGGTGGATGGAATTGCCGGCATGCGTCTGGTCGAAAAATCACTTTCATTTGACCCCCATGCCAAGAGTATTGTACCGCCGTGGTGTGTAGAAGGGCCACGTGCCAAACGCCTGAAAGCACCTAAAGTTAACAGGTTTAAGAATGTCCTGCAGACCATTAAGGGGCAACTGGAATGTGCGCCACGAGTTGCTTATGAACTGTCGCAAACTGTCATGAAGGATATGGGACGTAATCCCGATTATGTGTCCAGCTTCCAGGCACCAAGCAGTATTCTGAATCAACGCGTCAGTGCTTCACGTCGCTTTGCAGCACAGTCTTTCGAGTTTTCACGCTTACGTCATATTTCCAAGGCATTGGGCGTGACCATTAATGATATTGTCTTGGCCATTTGTTCAGGTGCATTACGTGAATATTTATTATCGCAAAATGCCTTACCGAAAAAACCGTTAATTGCCATGGTTCCAGCTTCGGTTCGCAGTGATGACTCGGATGTATCCAACCGTGTTACCATGATTCTAGCCAATCTGGGTACGCATAAAGAAGATCCACTGGAACGTCTCAAGATCGTACGCCGCAGTGTGTTGAGTGCCAAAGAGCGCTTTAAACGCATGAATGCCAATCAAATCTTAAACTATAGTGCCTTTGTTTATGGCGCAGCAGGTCTCAATATTGCCTCCGGTTTAATGCCAACACGTCAGGCGTTTAACGTCATTATTTCCAATGTACCTGGACCACAAGAGCCCCTTTACTGGAATGGTGCACGTCTTGAAGCACTTTATCCGGCTTCTATCGTACTGGATGGTCAGGCCTTGAATATCACCATGACCAGCTATTTAGATAAACTGGAAGTCGGCTTGACCGCATGTCGTAATGCCCTGCCGAAAATGCAGAATTTGCTGACACATCTGGAAGAAGAAATTCAACGTTTTGAACTTATTGTAGATGGCGAACCTGTCCCAAAGTTACGGGCGGTAAGCTAGCCGCGGATGAATAAATAAGACAGATGGATTGTCAAAGGTGTTGATCATTTTTGCCAGTCTCTGAGCACAGAATAAAGGGACCGATCTGGTCCCTTTTCTTTATTTTTGAAATCTTTTTAAATTATTTTAGAATTTTTGGAAGACTTCTCGATTTTAATCATCTATCCAAATCATTTTTTGACAAGTTAAAAACAATGCACAAATATAATCAGCTTTTAATAGTACGGCACTGTTGTAATAATTGATGGCAGACGTTACGGATCATGCTCGCGGTAATCTGAACTTCATTACCGCGCTCATCAACGATATATCCCGCATGTACAGTCTTTGGTTCTAATACGTGTTTTAGGCCTTTATGGATTACTGCTTTACTCATACTCATCACACACTCCTTTTGCTAAGCCTGAAACTGGGAGAAACGGCTTTGGCTAATTCATGCATCTAGTATTGTAAATAAAGGCCCGGTTGTAAAATTTCAGATGTAACAAGTGTTTAACGATATTCTGTTACAATTTCAGCTGAGAATGATATCGTATTGCTCTTGCGTATACAGATTTTCCACCTGGAACTTAATCACGCGATTAATGAAATGTTCTAGATCAGCGACTGCAGGCGCTTCTGCTGTTAATAGACGATCAATAACAGCCGGATGCGCAACGACAGTAAAGCCACTCTGTGACTCATAAGCACGAGCATAACGCAGAATCTCCCTGAATATTTCGTAACATACTGACTCGGCTGTTTTGACATAACCGCGTCCTTGACAGGTCGGACAAGACTCGCACAGCAGATGTTCCAGCGACTCACGGGTGCGTTTCCGGGTCATTTCCACCAAGCCCAGTTCTGATACCTGAGTAATCTTGGTCTTGGCGTGGTCACGTTCTAACATGCGCTCAAACTGTTTCATCACTTCTTCACGATGCTGCGCTTCCTGCATATCAATGAAGTCGATGATAATAATGCCGCCCAGATTACGCAGCCGTAACTGACGCGCGATAACATCCGTCGCTTCCATATTGGTTTTAAAAACCGTATCTTCCAGCGAACGTCCACCAACATAAGAACCGGTATTGACATCAATTGTGGCCATGGCTTCCGTCTGGTCAATCATCAGATAGCCGCCGGACTTCAATGCGACACGAGTTTGCAATGCCTTTTGCAGGTCTTCTTCGACATTATACAAGTCAAAAATTGGCCGTTCACCCGGATAATGCAGCAAACGGTCTTTCATGTTCGGAACAAATTCTTCGACAAATTCCTGCAACTTGGCATGAATTTCACGTGAATCTACGTAAATTTTGGCAGTTTCTTCATTGGCCAGATCACGAATCACCCGCTGCGGTAAAGGCAATTCTTCAAAGATCAAAGACGGTACTGCAATAATCTTTTGCTTGCGCTGGATATATTCCCAAAGCTTGGCCAGATAAGCCATATCCTGTGCAATGGCTTCTTCTTCAATCCCTTCTGCCGCAGTACGTACAATCACTGAACCTGGCAGCTTATGTTCTGCCTGAATCCGCTCAATGATCGAACGCAAGCGATTACGCTCTTCCTCGGATTCAATCCGTTGCGATACCCCGATATGATTACCATATGGCATCAAGACTAAATAACGCGAAGGAATCGACAGATCGGTAGACAGGCGTGCACCTTTAGTACCGAGCATATCTTTCATCACCTGAACCGTGAGGACTTGTCCCGGTTGAAGTAGCTCAAAGACATTCGGGGTTGGCTGATTGCGAGGCCAGACCATATCATTGATATGTAAAAACGCAGTACGAGAAAGTCCGATATCCACGAAAGCAGCCTGCATGCCGGGTAAGACCCGCACCACTTTTCCTTTATAGACATTCCCTACCAGGCCACGCTTGGCCGTACGCTCGACAAACAGTTCATTGACCGTGCCGTTTTCAATTAACGCGACCCGACATTCCATCGGCGTGACGTTAATCAACAACTCGTCAGACATAACTACACTCAAAACATTATAAGAATTCTTTTCAGCAGTTAATTTAGTGCCTTAACCGTCTGTAATAACTGTACTGTCTCATATAAAGGCAAGCCAACCACATTGGAATAACTGCCCTGTATTTTTGGAATATAACGTGCTGCAATTCCTTGAATTGCATAAGCCCCTGCTTTACCCAGTGGCTCACCTGTCGCCCAGTAACTTTCCATATCTGCAGCGCTCAGGATTTGAAATTCGACCTGTGTGCATACCACTATACTGTATTTTTCATGCTTTGTACGAACACAGACACCGCTATATACATCATGCCACCGACCGGAGATTTTTGTCCACATTTCAATCGCATGTTGTTTGGATTCAGGTTTGCCCAAAATCTCCTGATCCACCCCCAAACTGGTGTCCGCAGCAATAATAATTGCATCAGGATAAAGCTCTGCCACGGCATCGGCTTTGGCACGTGCCAGACGTTCAACATAGGCTGCGACCGACTCGCCTGCTTGTACAGATTCGTCGATCTCGGGACTGTAAATATCGAAGCTCAGCCCGAGTTGTTGCAATAACTCGCGGCGCTGGGGTGAGCTCGAAGCAAGAATTATACGCGCCATTTTTTGAGCATATAATAAATAGCAGGCCAAACCAGAATACTGGTCAGCATCGGAATCCAGTGCCTTGCATAAGAAAATTGCACGCCAGCCACAATCTGGGAAAAAAAGATCATTAGCAGATGCGCGACAATCGCCAGCCCCATAATCACCCAGAGATTATTAAAGGTCAGGATACGGCGCTCACGGGTTAGAAAGCGGGCTAAAAAGGCAATAATGATAAAGCTCAGCGCATTCAAACCCAAAGGTGCATCCAGCAGCAGATCAATAAAAATACCGGTACCAAAGGCAAACCAGATCCCACACCAGGTCGGCTGGCACAGCACCCAGAAAAGCATGATCATCAGCATAAACAGCGGACGCCACCCCGAGAGATTATAGGAAAGTGGATAGACCATTAAAATAGAAGCCACAATCACCGAAATGACAATAGCCATTAAAGGATCACGATGCTTTCTGGATTTCATCTTAGCGATTGACATGCGGTTGCTCCATCGCTAATGAATCGGAAAATAACACCACCACATGATGTCCACCAGCCAGTTGGGCTGCAGGCGTGACATCAATCTGGGCAAATTCACCGGAATTATGCCGTTGTACTTTAGACACCTGCCCCACCAGATAACCTGCCGGGAAATGTTGTCCCAAGCCCGAACTATAGACTTTTTCACCGACCTTGATATTGGCACTGGTCGGTACATATTCCATTTTTAAACGTCCCAGATCGCCCGTGCCTGAAACAATGGCACGCATCCCGGTATGTTCCAGGCGCACTGACAGTGAATGTTCTTTATCAGACAACAGCATGACCCGACTACTATGCGGATAGACATTGATAATCTGCCCCATGATACCCTTGTCATCCAGTACGGTTTGCCCGACTTTCAGCTCGTTATTCGAACCCCGGTTGATCACGATAATATGCCGTAATGGATCGGCATCGGTACCAATCACTTCGGCAATTTCAATACGTCCATCAATGATCAGTGGCGTGTCCAATAGACCGCGCAAACGGGTATTTTCAGCAGAAAGTTCAGAGATTTTTTGTAAGCGTACCTGTGCCTGTAGCAACTCGGCCTGCATCGCGGTATTTTCCCGGCGCAACTGAGCTTCAGACTTGGTTTGTTGATTCAACCACTCTCGCGACAATACCGGATAACTGGCCACCGCATAAATAGGATTATAAGCAGCGTACAGGACATCCCTTGCAGGTTGAACAACATGCGGCATGCGCCAATCAAAGAAAAGCACCACCAGGCATGTCACCAATGCAATGATAAAAGAGCGAAAAGATGGCGGTTGTCGAGAAAACAGATGTGCTTGCACCCGCCGAATCCTTTTCTTAGCCTACGAATAACATGTCATGATTTGGGTTGTCGAAAAATTCGAGTACCTTGCCGCCACCACGAGTCACACATGATAGTGGATCTTCTGCCACTACCACTGGCAGGCCAGTTTCTTTGGCAAGCAGCTTGTCCAGGTTACGTAGCAATGCACCACCACCAGTTAACACGATACCGCGTTCAGCGATGTCCGAAGAAAGCTCAGGAGGTGTGTGTTCTAGCGCAGATTTCACAGCAGACACGATGTTTTGCAATGGATCAGAAATCGCTTGGGTGACTTCGTCAGAATTAACCACGATTGCGCGAGGCACACCTTCTGCGAGGTTACGGCCACGAACTTCAATTTCAAGCGGTTTAGCACCTTCATCTGGCAACGCCATACCCACTTCTTTTTTGATCACTTCAGCAGTGGTTTCGCCGATCACACAGCCATGCGCTTTACGCACATAGTTAATGATCTGCTCATCAAAGACATCACCGCCAATCCGTAAAGAGTCTGCATAAACACAACCTTGTAGGGAAATGATTGCAATTTCAGTGGTACCCCCACCTACATCGACCACCATCGAACCACAAGCCTGCTCAACTGGCATACCTGCACCAATCGCTGCTGCCATTGGCTCTTCGATTAAACGTACATCACGTGCGCCCGCATTAAACACGGCTTCACGAATGGCACGGCGCTCAACCAGAGTCGATTTACATGGCACGCAAACCACGACACGCGGTGCCGGAGTAAATAAACGGTTTTCATGTACTTTGCGAATGAACTGATTCAGCATGGTCTCAGTGACTTCAAAATCCGCAATCACACCGTCTTTCATAGGACGGATCGCTGAGATATTGGCTGGGGTACGACCTAGCATTTGCTTCGCTTCAAGACCGACTGCCGCAACAATTTTATGTGAACCACTATGACGGATGGCTACAACCGTTGGTTCATTTAATATAATGCCTCGTCCTGGCGCATAAATAAGTGTATTTGCTGTACCTAAATCAATGGCAAGATCGGGCGAAAACAAGCCTATTAGTCGTTTTAGAATCACGGGGACGTTCTCAGTTAAACTTTATATGGACGCAAGGTCGCCACTTTAACTAAATGTGATGATTTGGACAAGTCAATCGCTTATCATAACGCATGATAATTTGAATTTTTTTAATACTGATTAGGTAATATTATGTCTACATCGGATGCACAGCATTCTGCAGATTTAAGTGCAGAAACAGTTTCAGCTATTGCCAACCTTGCAAGGTTATCTCTCAATGATACGCAATCTGCTGAATATGCTCAAAGTTTAAATAAAATTTTAGGCATGATGGAAACCCTGAAAGGCATCAATACCGACGGTGTTGAACCACTGAAAAGCCCTTTCGACCACCCACAGCCTTTACGTGAAGATGTCGTGTCGGAAAGCAATCATCGTGAGGAATACCAAGCAGTTGCACCTGCTGTACAGGACGGTTTGTATCTCGTCCCACGCGTGATTGAGTAATTATTACCCAGTTCATTCTTTTTATTAAATTAAACGTAAAGAATTATTTCTCATGACAGATTTACACCGCTTATCCATTCGTGAACTGACTGAAGGTTTGGCAAATGCTCAATTTTCATCCCGCGAATTGACTCAACACTATTTAAAGCGCATCGAAAAAATTGATGCACAGGTCAAAGCTTATGTGACCGTGACTGCTGAACAGGCATTAGCTCAAGCTGATGCTGCCGATGCTGCAATCAAAGCTGGCAATGCCACTGCCCTGACTGGCGTGCCCATTGCACATAAAGATATTTTCTGTACCCAAGGCATTAAAACCACAGCCGGTTCTAAAATGCTGGACAATTTTATCTCTCCTTACGACGCGACCGTTGTAGCGAAAGGTAAAGCTGCGGGCTTAGTCACACTTGGTAAAGTGAACATGGACGAATTCGCCATGGGTTCTACTTCCGAGTCTTCTTATTTTGGCTCGACCAAAAAC
The DNA here is from genome assembly GCF_000369745.1 of Acinetobacter sp. CIP 64.7. Lineage (GTDB taxonomy): Bacteria > Pseudomonadota > Gammaproteobacteria > Pseudomonadales > Moraxellaceae > Acinetobacter > Acinetobacter fasciculus. Next base: position 1,217,760 of record NZ_KB850179.1, read on the forward strand.
CCTTGGGCACTGGATCACGTTCCGGGCGGTTCTTCAGGTGGTTCTGCTGCAGTTGTTGCTGCTGATCTGGCACCATTTGCAACCGGTACGGATACCGGTGGTTCAATCCGTCAGCCGGCTTCTTTTTGTGGTCTGACTGGTCTGAAACCAACTTATGGCCGTGTATCACGTTTTGGTATGATCGCGTATGCATCATCTTTAGACCAAGGCGGCCCGATGGCACGTTCGGCTGAAGACTGTGCTTATCTGATGAATGTCATGGCGGGTCATGATGCCAAAGATTCAACCTCAATGGACAAAGATGTTGATGACTATGTTGCCAACCTGAACGGGACTTCTGTAAAAGGTCTGCGTATCGGTATTCCTAAACAGTACTTCAATGTTGAAGGTCTGGATGCGGACGTTAAAGCACGCGTTGAAGAATCACTAAAAAAACTGGAAGAAATGGGCGCAATTCTGGTTGAGATTGATCTCAACATGACAGAAGCTTATGTTCCAACTTACTATCTGATCGCACCTGCTGAAGCATCCTCTAACTTACAACGCTTTGACGGTGTCCGTTATGGCTACCGCTGTGAAAATCCTGTGGACCTGATGGACCTGTACAAGCGTTCACGTTCAGAAGGTTTTGGTGCAGAAGTGCAACGCCGTATCCTGATTGGTACGTATGCCCTGTCTGCAGGTTATTACGATGCTTACTATGTAAAAGCACAGAAAGTACGTCGCCTGATCCAGCAAGATTTCCTTAAAGCATTTGAATCGGTCGATGTCATTGCAGCACCTTCTGCGCCAACGACTGCCTATAAAATTGGTGCAGATTTAACGCCAGTTGAAATGTACCTGGGCGATATTTATACGCTTGCGGTAAATCTGGCAGGTCTTCCTGCGATTAACGCGCCTGTCGGTTTTGACCAAAATAACTTGCCAGTTGGCTTACAGCTGATTGGTAATTACTGGTCAGAATCTCAATTGTTGTCTGTGGTACACCAGTATCAACAGGCCACCGATTGGCATACAAAACGCGCTGCAATTGCTGAGGAGAACGCATAATGGCTCAAGCTCAAAAATCGGCTAAACCAAAATCCAACCTGATTGATGGTTGGGAAGTCGTTATTGGTATCGAGATTCACACTCAGCTTGCCACCAATACCAAAATTTTTTCAGGTTCATCGACTGTTTTCGGTAATGATCCAAACACGCAAGCCAGCCTGGTTGATTTGGCTATGCCGGGCGTATTACCGGTATTAAACAAAGAAGTGGTTGATCTTGCGATTCGCTTTGGTTTGGGCATCGATGCTTACATCGATCAGGCGTCTGTATTTGCGCGTAAAAACTACTTCTATCCGGACTCTCCAAAAGGCTATCAGATCAGCCAGATGGACAACCCGATTGTGGGCTTGGGTCATATCGACATCCAGCTTGAAGATGGCACGGTTAAACGCATTGGCGTAACCCGTGCGCATCTCGAAGAAGATGCGGGTAAATCGATTCATGATCAGTTCGAAGGTATGTCAGGCATCGACTTGAACCGTGCTGGTACGCCGCTGCTTGAAATCGTTTCTGAACCGGATATGCGTTCGGTTGAAGAAGCGGTTGCTTATATCAAGGCAATTCACACTTTAGTGCGCTGGTTAGGTATTTCTGACGGCAACATGGCAGAAGGTTCATTCCGTGCTGACTGTAACGTGTCACTACGTCGTCCGGGACAGCCATTCGGTACACGTTGTGAACTTAAAAACCTGAACTCATTCCGTTTCATTGAACAAGCGATTAATGTTGAAATTGAACGTCAAATGGAAATCTTGGAATGGGATGGTACGATTGACCAAGAAACACGTTTGTTCGACCCTGTGAAGATGGAAACGCGTTCAATGCGTTCTAAGGAAGAAGCTAACGACTACCGTTACTTCCCTGATCCAGACTTGTTGCCTGTGATTATTTCTGATGCGCAAATTGAAGCCATTAAAGCGACTATGCCTGAGCTTCCTGCTGCACGTCGTGCGCGTTTCGTAGCGGACTTTGGTGTGACTGAGTATGATGCTCATGTGCTTACATTGACTCGTGAAATGTCAGAATTTTATGAAGCTGTAGTTGCTGCGGCTGGTGGCGCGGCACAAGGTAAAGTGTCTGCAAACTGGGTGATGGGCGAATTCTCTGGTGCTTTAAACAAAGCAAGCTTAGATTTGGCGGACTCTCCTGTTTCTGCGGAAAAACTTGGCGGTATGATCGCGCGTATTGTGGACAACACAATTAACGGTAAGATCGCGAAGCAAGTATTCGGCTTTATGTGGGACGAAGGCAAATCTGCGGATGAAATTATTGCTGAAAAAGGCTTGAAACAGGAAACTGATACAGGCGCGATTGAAGCAATTATTAAAGAAGTTCTTGCTGCCAATGAGAAGATGGTTGAAGAGTATAAATCTGGTAAAGAGAAAGCTTTCAACGGTCTTGTTGGTCAAGTGATGAAAGCTGCGAAAGGCAAAGCCAACCCTGCTCAAGTGAATGAATTAATGAAGAAATTGATTGGTTGATCTGATCAACTTTGAAAAAGGAAACCCGCTTTAGAGCGGGTTTTTATTTAAGCGAAATCCTAGGTTAAAAGCTATTCCTAATTCAAATGAAAGTAAAATCATGAGTGCCATCACTATATTATTTGTCTTCAATAAGTATTCTGTATAGGATAACGTGATTTTTTCAGCCTCAACTTTGCTGATTATGCCAAGCTTCATGTGATAAAAATTGACACAAGTATCATTTTTAAATCAGTTCAAATAATAAACAATTCCATTCAGGACTCAAGAAAAAGATAGAAAAAACACATAAAAAACCGAAGAAGGCGGTGAGTCCTTCTCCGGCGGCTTATTCAGGGAACGCTACAGACCTTTATTATAATGGGTAATAAATTTACCTTTTATCCGCTATAACATTGCCTGAACAAGATCAGCATAAGAATAATTTCCTCAACGTACATTTGTTATTTTTATACGTCAAACCATCGGAAATTAAACGCCATCTTGGCTGGCCCTTAGGATTTTAGACAAGAAAAAAATATCTGAATACCCCAATATTGGGAGGTTCTGACACGATTTACCCAAGTCATCTGACCAACGGTCAGATCGATATTTTCCATTGGATTTTGTAAATTAACTCGCCCTAAAAAAAGCCAAACCTAAAACTGTTTGGCTGATAAAGCAGGATAATAATATGAGAAAAAATTAATCAATATGTGATTCAAATGCTTTTAAGCGTTTATAGATCGACATCAGTTCAATAATCGTCGGCCAAGACAGAATCAGATACTGGAAAGATTCCCGCACTTTGCCAAATACATTCAGGATTTGCATCATCAAACCAAGAGTAATTGCCCCTGCTGCAATACTTGGAAACAGAATAAATAATCCGTAAATATTGTCTAACTGCAAGTACCAGATCCGAACCATGTTGAAATAAGCATAGTGAAAATACAACCGGAAATAATTCCAGCGTACCCGGCTAAACAGTTCTTGTAATGTCAGCGGATGTGCGCGATCAGCATAGTCTTCGCCATAGACCAGCTCTTTACGATAGGCTGCCTCAACTTTCTGGTTATTGAACTCCAGTCCGGGCAATTTCATTCCCACGACCATTAAAATGACCGTACCCAATACCGCCCAGCCGATCGAGGCCCACATTAAAGCATGCGGTATTTCCCCTACAATCGGTAAAACTTTCACATGACTAGAGAGCTGATATAAGATCGGCAGGAATGCCATCAGCAACATCAGCGCTTCGATCAAGGAAACACTTAACTGCTCCGTGGTTTTGGCAAAGCGCATGGTATCTTCCTGGATACGTTGTGATGCACCTTCAATATGACGTAACTGCTCCCAATGTGCGGTGTAATAATCATTCATCGCGGTACGCCAGCGGAAGACATAATGGCTGACAAAAAACAGGTTAAATACCGCTAAAGTGACATAAACCATCGCAATATAAATAAAGGTTAATGCGCCTTGATACAGCAATGAAACATCCCCACCACCCTTAGTGAGCATTTGTTGAATCTGATCATAAAACGGGCTATACCATTCGTTTAATACGACATTGACCTGTACCCCGAACCAGATATTAAACAGAATAAATGCCGAGCCCCAGACCGACCAGCGCTGCCATCGGTGTCTGGCTTTCCATTGCCAGAACAGCGCAAATATCGTAGTTGCAATGAAATACCAGAGATAGAACCAGATGAATTGAGCTGACCAGAAACGCCCGATACCGATTGTAAGCTTTTCATCAGAATAACCTTCAGGAAAACCCAGATAGGTTCCCCATCCTGATCCGCCACTATGCCAAAGCACAAGATTAATGATAAACCACAAAATCAGGCTGCTAAAAAACCAGACGGGTTGCGGGAAAAATGACTTAAACATGCCGACCCAGTTCTCCTTATGTCTCTTGGTCATCCAAATGACGCATAGTTTATTCTTATTTTAGATTTTTACTGTTATAAAGCATTAATTTTCAATTTAGTGTAAAAAAGGATAGAAGGATATCGAGTCTCTAGAAACTTATTTTTATCATTCAGCAGAGCGATATCAAAAACAAAAAATCATCATGTTTTTGACCTTTCGTTATTTTGATAGACTTTTTTATGCCTGTTATCTGTCGGGTTTATGTAAAAGAACTTCATGCTTCTGAGCACTGCGAGAATAGGATGAAAATCAGACATACTGCATGTCTTCTAGGTATCTTTAATCTAAATAGAGCACTACTCCCTATTTGAATAAGTCATTGATCAAGTTCTTAGTTTTTGAAGAAACAGTTAAATTTTCAAAAATCATGCTATGATTTAATTATCGAAAAGTAATCTTATTTTGGAAAAAACTATGGAAAGTTCAGTAATTGAATTACTTAAACCGGTGACTCTACAAAAAGAAAACTGCGACCCTATTATTTTTGAAGCCGGTACTGTTTTGAAAGTGGTCATGCAGACTCCAACCAGTCTTCTGGTCAGTAATGATGATGACTTTAACTTTACCATTCCTTTAAAAGACAAAAATGAAGTGTGGCGAGAAATCTGAGTATTTTTCTCTCATGCAAATAAATGGGTTGTATCTGAGTTTGGTTTTTTAACTTGTATGATACGACCCTTAGCTTTTCTCCACTTTGATTGCTCTTTTATTATTTTTTCAAAAAATTATTTCTTGCCTCTTCTATCATTAGTTACTGATTTTAAATTGGCTCATGTCCATTTGAGCAAAAAAAATTTAATTGAAACATCACTTAATTTTTTGGCCTATGTAAGATCACTGATGATCTGTTTTTCCGTCTTTTGTATCTGCTCTGTCATTGCAATACCACCCTTACATCTCTTCTCTCTGTTTAGTTCAACTTCATCTAACACCTACGCTTCGATTCAAAAAAAGAATATTCAAGTTATTTTGAGAGTTCAGTAATAGAACTGGCGTTCGTCTTTCTTCGATTTTTTATCCTCTGATAAAATTTACCAATAAGAATTAAAAAATAATCTGAGATGCTAAATTAAGAGGCTGTTTAAATTGTATAGCTCTCCAATTAGTCCCGGGAAAATTTAATAATACGAAATTTCCCTCTAGACAATTTTAGTATTTTTTCCTTTTAAGACAGCTTAGCCAATCTTAAAAATTATTAACTTTCATAAACTTAATTTAGATATTATTATTGTATATGCCTAATTTATAAATTTATTTAAATTATTATATTTAAAAATATCTCAAAATTATATCTCCCCATATATTTAAAAAATACAATACAAATTAATAATAAATACTATTTCTTAAAAATTGATTACAAGATACATATTCAAAAATAACGATTAAATAATAAATCTTATTATCTAAAACCCTGAAAAACAATCAATCCAAGAAAAACTTAAAATATAAAATCTGCATAATTTATTTTTAAAATTTATTAACAATACTGGATTTCTACCAAAATATTTCTAAATCTTACAAAGTAACTGTACTTGTTAAAAGTGTTTCGTTTCTGCACTTAAAGCCAGTCTGTTAAATGAAATATGTTATAAATTTAATCAAAGCAATGACCATTCAGGTAATTCTAACTTTTAAATCATTTTAACTTCAGAGGCTTAGGTAGTATTTATGTCGACTCTAAAAGAAGATCAAGACCTAGAAGATTCACTTGCTACATCTTCTTATATATTACCTCAAGTGATTTTAAATCAACTCAAACCTATTATTTATTCTCACAAACTTGTTTTATTTCTTGATATTGATGGAACCATTTCTGAATTCCACCCAGATCCAGCAAAAAGTATAATTAAGAGCGAAACCTTAAATACTTTAAAAGAGTTACAACAATATATTCAGCTAGTATTAGTGACCGGTCGCTCAATTGCACAAGCCCAAAAACTTATTTATCCATTTGACTGGAATATTGCCGGTTCTCACGGTCTGGAATTAAGCTACCAATCGCGTTTAAGCAAGTTGATTGATTTAAATCCTGAACAGTTTGAATTATTAAAAAATTATATTACAGAACATAGTAATAATATTCCTCAGACGCGAATAGAAATTAAAGACTATTCAGTCGCCCTGCATTTTCGTGAACATCCCCATTTAGAGCATCAAGTGCATGCATTTGCCTTGAATTGTCTTACTCATTTTCAGGATTTTGAACTTAAGGCTGGAAAGTTTGTATTTGAACTGGTACCCAAAGGTGCAAATAAAGGTTCAGCCATCCAACAAATCATTCAGCAATATCACTTAAGTGATCATTACCCCATTTTTATCGGAGATGACCTGACCGACGAAGCCGGTTTTCAAGTCATCAACACATTCAAAGGCTGCTCTATCAAAGTCGGTACAGGCAACACCGTGGCACAACATCGCCTCGAAAACGTGACTCAAGTACAGGCTTTTCTAGCAGAATTTTTAGAAATACTGAAAGCACAACAACAATTATTATTGGAGAAATTACATGTCGAAACTCATAGTGTTATCAAATCGTGTAAATCTACCTAAGTCAGACAATACACAGGCAGGTGGATTAGCGGTGGCATTGCAGGATGCTTTGCAGGATATAGGCGGTATCTGGGTTGGCTGGAATGGATCCCGAGTTGACCAGACGAAAGAGCAGAAGTTTCAAATCCTGAAGCATCAAAATGTTGAATATCACACGAGTCCATTGACTGAATCCCAATATCAAGGCTTTTATTGTGGTTTTGCCAACAATGCATTGTGGCCGCTGATGCACGACCAGCATCAACTTGTAGATTATCAGCCGCAGGATTTTAAGATCTATCAGGATGTCAATTTACGCTTTGCCAAGCACCTGAAACAGGTAGCATCTCCACATGATATTATCTGGATCCATGATTATCATTTTTTAAGCGTGGCGCATTATTGCCGTAAACTGGGCATGCGTAACCGTATTGGCTTTTTCCTGCATATTCCCTTTCCTGAACTAAGGCTCTGGCAGACTTTACCCGCCCATCGCGATCTGGCACATCATTTGGCCAACTACGATGTACTGGGTTTGCAGACCTCTCGCGATCAGGAAAACTGTTTAAATTTCCTTGAACAGACCTTAAAAGTGCAGCATCGTCACAATGAAATCCTGAATTATCAATCTCGAAAGATTCATGTGAAATGCTATCCGATTGGTGTGCATCCTGTGCAACTACAAAATCAGGCCTCAGATAGTCATCCAGAAAAGCTTCCGTTTGATCTGAATACAGTGCAGCCTTATAAAACCATCATTTCAGTTGACCGGATTGATTATAGTAAAGGCTTATTGGAAAAAATCGGATCTTTGCAGAGCTTACTGGAAGATCAGCCTGAGTTTAAAAATCAATTCCAGCAATTACAAATTGCCTGTCCATGCCGACTGGATGTAAAGACCTATAAGAACCTGTATATGCAATTTAAATCTGCCGTGCATGAACTTAATAGCCAGCATGGCACAGCGGACTGGTTACCTTTCGATTGCAGTTATGATACTTTGGGCCATGAGGCATTGATGCAACTGTATCGTAAGGCAGATATTTGCTGGGTAAATTCGATCCGGGATGGTATGAATCTGGTCGCCAAGGAATATATTGCTGCACAGGATCCTTTAGATCCGGGTGTTTTGATTCTATCTAAATATGCCGGTGCTGCTGAACAAATGAAAGAAGCCTTACTGGTCGATCCTTATGAGCATGACAGTATGGCTAAAGCTTTGAAGAAGGCGCTGCGCATGTCTAAATCAGAACGTTTAGAGCGCTATCGTTATTTAAGCCAAGGCTTGAAAAATTTCGATATTATTCGCTGGCGTGATCAGTTTATCACCGACCTGAAAAACTCACAAAGCTTGCGGATCTATCGTCCGGTGGCTGCAGGAGCTTCAAACCAGTTCAGTGTGCATGCCTAAATTTTTAAATAAAAAAACACCAGCATTAAGCTGGTGTTTCTTTTTGAAGAGGAGCCACAATCTCTTCGCTGTGTTGCACTTCGCTTGGGTCTGCAGTGAGATGATTCAAAATCACAATACTCAATAGACCAATCGCAATGACGCTAAATACTAAGCTCAATCCGATGATTTCACTACCGAAGCCAACCAATGCCGGTCCAATCAATGAACCTGTATAAGCAAATACCGATACATAAGACAATGCTACATGTGAAGCCAAAGTTTTCTGACGTCCTGCGCGGGAAAACATCAGCGGTACAATGTTGGCGCTACCTAAACCTAAAATCGCATATCCCACTAACACTACTTGCCAGACTGGTGCAAAGACTACGGTTAATAAACCGGTTGCAGCCAAGAGTGCGCTTAACAGAATCGTATTTTTTTCACCAAACTGCTGAATAATCAGGTGTCCACTAAAGCGTCCCAACACCATCAAACCCGCAAAGAAACTATAAGCCAAACCGGTTTGCGCCGCAGGCAGGCTGAACTCAGTAGCAAGATAAATACCACTCCAGTCCATGGCGGCACCTTCTGACAGAAAAGCCACAAAACAGATCAGACCAATGCCTAAAATCGCCCAGGTCGGTGCTGCTTTTTTCACTGGCTGTTCTGATGATGTTTCTTCTACCGCCGTTTTTGGCTCAGCACCCAAGCTCAAAGGAACAGCAAATAAGGCAATAAGCAGCAAAATCACACTGACAATCACCGCACCAGTTAAAGGCGCCAAGCCGAATCCCATTAACATGGTCATGCCCAGTACGCCTGCTAGACCACCTAAACTACACACTCCATGAAAACCCGACATTAAACTTTTACCGAGTTTTTTCTCAATCTGTGCAGCCTGAATATTGACAGTCACGCCCAAAGCCCCGGCACTGGCACCAAAGAAAAACAGGCTGATTGCCATCATTAAATGATTCGGACTATAAGCCAGAGCAGGCAAAATAAATAAAAATGCACTGAGAATTACGGCCAAAACAGCACGGCAACCCAAGGCATTGGCCAGTCGGCCGGCCAGTGGCATCGCCAGCATTGAACCAATCCCGGCACACAGCAATAACAGGCCAAAATCAGCATGATTTAATAACAGGCGCTGCTGTGCATATGGAATTAAGGGTGCCCAAGCCGCAGTACTAAAGCCCAAGCTAAAGAAGCATAACGCAGTCGCTATTTTCTGCCATAGATATGGTGATGGAGACTGAATTCGAGAAAGCAGTGTTTGATTGAACATTGTATTACCAAAAAAGAAGGCTCAGGCATCCATTACCGTTCATCCATAGAAAAACCCCACAGACTTATAGCTAGAATGTATAAGTTTGCGGGGCTGAATTTGCGTGAATTATAAACAGAATAAATTTAAATGGAATAGTTTTTAGACACGAATTTTAAGATTTTTTACAAGTGTCTGATTGTATAAAATTTATAGTTTTATGCTTTTATTTGCACAGGCTGATCGGTTTTTTCGCGGCCTGCTTAAGCTCAAGTTTTTGCAGAAAATGGGCAAAACCTGCAGCAATTTTTGAGCTAAGACGACTGCTGGTAGTGACTCTCAGCTGATTCGACCAGACAATCTGCGCGTCAGCTTTTTCTAGACGACGGATGAAATCGACATCTTCATGACAGTCCAGTTGCTGAAACCCATTGACCTGTATATAAGCCGAAGCTTTAAAACACAGGTTTGCGCCATGAACATGCCGATGTCCCATGCTGTCCTGATAATGTCGGAGATAAGCCTGACGGGTTTTCCGGCTTAAATGATCCCATTGATCCAGCTCGACCACACCACAAATCGCATCGGTGGGTTGATGCTGTAACATCATCTGAAACCAGTCACACTGTACGAATGAATCGGCATCGGTACAGCAAATCCAGTCACAGCCCTGCTCGATCATTTGCTGAATCCCCAAATGGCGTGCCTTACCGACATTTCGGAAGTCGCAGCTCATAGCCGGAATGCCCATTTGCTGAACTTTAACGGCGGTGCTATCAGTACAATGGTCCAAGACCACGAGAATCTGGATTTCAGGAAGATTTTCTATTGTTTTAAAATATTGAAAAAAATAAGTTTGTGCTGATTTTAAGGCTAACAGACAGCGTTCAATATAGGCTTCTTCATTACAGGCCGGAATCACCACACCGATTTTTTTCATCTTAAGCCCTCCTGCTCTGCTACGGATTGCGCTGAATTCAGCCAGAGATCTATCAAAAAATCGGAATCCTGCAAACTTAAACGATGGGAATAGTTTAAATGCGCTTTGAGATACTGATGGACATCTTCACCATTTAGGCTAAATCCCGAGATTGGCGCGCGCCAATGACAACTCAAGATACATCCGCCCGGTTCCAGTGCAGTATGCAGCCATGTCAGCACCTGTTGCAGAGCAATCGGGTTCAAATAATATAAAATCTCACTGACGACAATGAGCTGAAATTTCTGTTCGGGCAAATCATCTGGCACGATCCGCTGTAACACCTGTACATGCGGATAAGCTTGTAAACGCTGCTGCGCCAAATGGATCGCAGTATTATTGGCATCCAGACACATTAAGCTATTTGTCCGCCGCGCCAGTTCCTGACTAAAGATGCCATTACTGCAACCAATCTCAATCGCGGAGTCAAACTGCAAGTGCGGCAAGATCGCCAGACAAATCTGCCGTTTGCGCTGTTCATACCAACGCTGTTCATATTGCCAGGGATCTCCCTGATTCAGTGCATATAAGGCATCGAAATATTCCTGATCATAGGCTGCTTTACTGTTCATACAGATACACCTCCCAGGGCTGTAAAATACGTTGTAATGCCTGCTCTGGCAGAATCGGTGATTGTTCAATGGTAGGGTCAAGCTCGATCTGGCTCTTAAAACACCGCGCAGCTAGAGACTTATATTGAAGTTCTTCTTCAGTTAATCTGAGTTGATGAGCGACGGTCCAGGGAATTCTGGTATCTCCAGGTGTTGCCCAATGCCATGCCCAAATCAAGACCTGAATACAGGGCAAATGAAGTTCAGTGGCCAGCTGCTGTGTGACCTGCCCCGTAATTTCATGATCTGGATGTCCATCATGAACAAATGTGCTAATTAACACATCATTCGGTTGCAGATAAGATTGCAGATGCTGTTGCAACACATCCCGCTGTTCGGCCACCTTGCCATCTTGAATATCTAAAGCGATCCGCAAGATATTCTGTTTTAAAGGTAACGCTTCTAAAGCTGCTCGCGTTTCAGCAGGACGAATCTGGTTCAACTCTTCGGGAGTATACAGACTAGAGCCGGGATGACTGGCTGTCCCATTGGTAACGGCAAAAAGTATGATCTGAAAGCCAAGTTTGTCCAGACGCTGAATCAGGCCTCCACAGCCCAAAATTTCATCATCAGGATGAGGGGCAATGATGCAGACTCTGGCATCTAGAGGAATAACCTTAGGAATATCAAATTCCGGCATCTGTTGCAAGATCTGACAGGAACGCCATTCTTCAAGTCTTGTGCCTTCACCATGGATGACACGATCCCCTACAATCTCATGTCTTATAACGTCCATAATTGTTTCTCCTGTGCAGTCAGCTCGCCAATCCGCTCCAAGTCAAATGCAGCATGACTTTGACGAATAAATACCGGAAGATCTGCTGCAAGCCGAGCGAAATGCGGATGCTCACAATACGGCCCAGCACCAAGTGCCTTACCTACATGAGTTAGTATATTTAAGGCAGTCGCTTCCACCTGAGCACGTAGGCTACGAATCTTTAACTCATGTGCGTGTTGCGGTTGCTGATCAATCAATGCAGCAACTTGATAAAATAAGGACTGTGTCGCTAAAAGCTCCCGACTAATTTCACCGAGATACATGGCCTTATAGGCATGCGGTTTTAACAATACTGCCTGTCTTAAATATTCAGCCAAACGCACGGTTGCGCCATACCAGCACGCGGCCACACCTGCGGCGCCATGCCAGAATCCGGGCCGATCCAGATAGGCATTTGGAGCTGCGACTTTTTCCACCTCAACATGATCCAGTTCCAGCCGGGCAGTCAAGGTATGCTGCATGCCCACTGCCTGCCAGGCATCCTGATGATGCTGAATGCCTTCTTGCGACAAATCTAGAATCAGTAATTGGGATTGTTGCTGCTCATCACGGTAAGTCAGCAGACCGTGTTGCACCCAGACCGATGCAGAACACCAAGGCTTAATTCCGCTTAGCTTTCCTGCTTGCAATGTTAAAGGTTTGGGGCCACCTTCTGCTGCCCATACTGCCCATAAGCCTTTTTGTTCTACCCGAATATTCAGTTCATGCAGAATAGCTAAAGCATCTAAATGCGATTCATAGAGTTTACCCAGACTCAGATTGCTGGCTGAAACCTGGCTGAGTATCTGCCAGCGTTTTAAGGTCGCTCCGGAAGCGGGATAAGGCACCTGGTCGGAAATCGCCACCAACTCCATTAAAGTGTGCTGAATTTTTTCTTGTAGCTCCAGAGGAGAAGTTTCAAATCTTTGTAATATTGAACCGAGGTTCATGCATGCGGTTCCTCATAAAATACGGATAAATTTGTTTTGTTTGTAAAGTCAGTTAATGAGAAATCTTGCGCATTTGTTTCAAACGTGTAGTCAGCCCTAATACCTTACGGCGTGCATTAATCTCTTCTTCATTGAAACAGAGTTGCTGCATCAGTTCAGCTAAAGGCAAATGATTATGTTCAATGAGATAAATATCCTGCTCTCTGCTCCATTTGGCTTGCTGTGATTGTGCTAACAACTGTTTGACGTCCGGTCTCACCATCTCTTCATCCATTTTGAAACCATGAGGATAGAAGCCGGAGCCTCTATCCTCTAAAATATAAATTGGATCGTTTAGGCAGGAATTGCTTCCGCAATCGCTTCACGCGCCCAGACACGATGGTTCAGAATCAAAGTCTTGAAGCTATCTTGTACTGCTTCAAACTTTCCGTTTGCCAGAGTTCCTTCATCGCTAACCAAGCGCAGATCCTCAATCAGCTTGCCTTTATCGCCCAGGAACACAATCGGTTTTAAATGTTTGTAGGCTTCTAGCAGATAATGAGTTGCCACGCCGTCTTTCATTACCACATCGTAATTGTCACCGTCAGCAATCACCACAGCATCATAGGCGATGGATGGCTCGGCTTTTTGCATACCATCAGAAGGAATTACCTCGCCTTTCTGACCCAGTACCGGACCCGGTTTTGGGGTCAGTACATCGACCACAGCTCCTTCCGATTCTGCCCAGGCTTGAACAGCTTTGATACTGGCCTCATTGGCCTTGTCGTGCACCAGTAGCGCAATTTTGCGTGCCTTAATATCTTCAGGTTTAAATGCCTCGAAAGATAAACGTGGTGAAACCTGCACATTCGGCAATTTCGCAGCTTTTTTCTCTGCCGGAATTTCAATACCCAATTGATCAGCAACCTGCTGTGCCAAATCCAGATCGATATTGCAGAGCACTTCCAGAACTTCACGCTCACGAATATATTTGCGCTCCACCTTGCTCAGCTCAAAGACATAGGCATCGACAATATGCTTTTGCTCATGTGGTGCCTGGCTTCGGTAAAAAAGACGGGCCTGACTAAAGTGATCGCTGAATGATTCGCTACGCTGACGGATCTTGTGCCCATCAATACGTTCCTGATAACTTTCAAAGCCACCGCCTTGTGCTGCTGGTGGGGTTTCAGCCGGCCAGTTATTGTCAATCGAGTTCGGCTCATAACTGGCTTGACCAGTATGCACAATACGCTGGTGTAAACCATCACGTTGGTTATTGTGGAATGGACAAACCGGCTTGTTGATTGGAATCTGGTGGAAATTTGGACCACCTAAACGGCTAAGCTGGGTATCGGTATAGGAAAACAGGCGTGCTTGTAATAACGGATCATTGGTAAAATCTAGTCCAGGCACAATATGTCCCGGACAGAAGGCCACCTGCTCGGTTTCACCGAAGAAATAATCTACATTACGGTTCAGTACCATTTTGCCAATCGGCGTCACTGGTACCAGTTCTTCCGGAATAATCTTGGTTGGATCCAGTAAGTCAAAGTCATATTTCATTTCATCTTCTTCTGGAACGACCTGTACACCCAGTTCCCATTCCGGATAGTTACCGGAAGCAATCGCTTCATATAAGTCACGACGATGGAAATCCGGATCTTTACCCGCCAGTTTTTGTGCTTCATCCCAGACCAGTTGGGCGAGACCCTGTTTTGGGGTCCAGTGGAATTTCACAAAAACCGCTTTATTCTCGGCATTGATAAAACGGAAAGTATGCACACCAAAGCCCTGAATGGCTCTTAAATTACGTGGAATGCCTCGATCCGACATGGCCCACATCACCGCATGTGCAGATTCAGGCACTAAAGAAACAAAATCCCAGAAAGTATCATGTGCAGATGCACCGGTAGGAATCTCGGTCTGAGGTTCAGGTTTGACTGCATGTACAAAATCCGGGAACTTGATCCCATCCTGGATAAAGAATACCGGCGCATCATTCGCTACCAGATCGAAGTTACCTTCATCCGTATAAAACTTGGTGGCAAAACCACGGATATCACGTACCGTATCTGCTGAACCACGTGGTCCCTGTACGGTAGAAAAACGCACAAATACTGGCGTTTGCACACTGGTATTAGTCAAGAAGCCTGCCTTGGTCAGTTTTTCATTACCTGGATAAGCCTCAAAATAGCCATGTGCGCCGACACCGCGGGCATGCACAATACGTTCTGGAATTCGCTCATGGTCAAAATGGGTAATTTTTTCCCGAAGAATAAAATCTTCGATCAAGGTCGCACCGCGAACGCCTGCCTTGAGACTGTTCTGGTTATCGGAAATTTTAACCCCTTGATTGGTGGTGAGTGCCTGCTCGGTCGCATCACTGCGATATGTGTCGAGCTGCTCACTTTTTTTATTGGTATTTTGCTTGTCTAAACCGTCTTTACCAGTCGCGGGGCTATTGGCCTTAATTTTCATGATGTATTCCTTGCTGAGCTTGAGTTTAGTGCAGATATTTTTGGTCTATCTCAAAGTCGCTTGAGCTGATATTTTGCATGGCTTGACCAATCAAACTCATCCCGCAAGTCAATCTGCTACAGCCGATCCTGTATCAGCCTCATATTTCTTCTGAATATGCTGACTCGAAGCATTTTTGCTTTTCTGGGAATATTGTTACTGGTTTCGCCTGTGTCCTAACATAACTGCATTTGAGAAAGAGATTTATTATTGTTTGTAGTGCCTTGTTTAATTAAGGCAGCATTGTGTTATTTTTTATAAATTTCGGGTTTATTAATGATTAAGATTTTCATCTAAGTTATTTATTTAAAATAAAATATTAAAATTTCGCAGAGATATTTCGAAATAAAGATTTAGTATGGTGATATGTGATCTTGCTCATAAATAGATGTCATACCCTAACACGATGTTTCAATCCTGAAATACTTAGGAGTTTTTTAGAAGTTGAATTTGCTATGAGAAATTAACGTACTACCGCTGAAGATAATCAAAATTTGACAGATTTAAATAGTTACAATCCCGCGCCCTGCTTATACATAATGACTAAACTTCCTGCCCTTATATTGATCTAATATCTATAACTTATAACCACTTAAATCTCTTAGCCTTTTCAGATCAAATACAAAGTCATAGAGATCATTTCATCTCTTGGCTCGGGCTTCGACTACATCCGACTTTATTTTAATACACCGTATCGCGTTAAGTTTGAAGGAGTAAGAGCATGGCCTCTTCTAAAAAAGAATCTAAAGCAATGAAAATTGATATCGGGATTTCGCATGATGATCGCGCCAAAATTGTCGAAGGTTTATCCAGACTTTTAGCAGACAGTTATACCCTGTATTTAATGACCCATAATTTCCACTGGAATGTCACTGGCCCCCAGTTCAATAGCCTGCACACCATGTTTATGACTCAATACACCGAGCAGTGGAATGCGCTGGACGTCATTGCTGAACGTATTCGGGCTTTGGGTTTTGCAGCACCCGGCACTTATAAACAGTTTGTGAAACTCACTTCTATTAAAGAAGTCGAAGGTGTGCCTAAAGCTGAAGAAATGATACGTTTACTGGTAGATGCACATGAAACTGTGGCACGTACTGCCAGAAGTATTTTCTCGATCATTGAAGAAGCCAATGATCAGCCGACTGCTGACATTCTCACGCAAAGACTGGAAGTACACGAAAAAACTGCCTGGATGCTGAGAAGTAATCTGGAACAATAAAATCGGATCGAATCAAATTTGAGATCAGGCTCATGCAAGGATGAAGCGCATACTTGTGGTAGTGCCACTAAGTTCGGTTTCATCCTGACGCTTTCAATAGGTATGATTTACCGACGCTCAATGATTAGATCAAGCTAAAAGTCAGGATCATTAAAATTAAACCATCAAAATTTAAGGATGTAGGCAATCGCATACATCCTTTTTTAACAAACAGATTGTTTACAGATTATTTCAATCTCATATATGGATATCATTTTTTGAAAGCTATAAATCTGAAATATCTTTTCGATCGCTTCAAAAAATTAGCCCTCCTGGCTCCTTACAGTACAGCTTAATCTTGAGGAGAATTGCTCGAATCACTTTCAATCCGGCCATCGACCAGATTGATGGTACGATCACAAGTGGCAGACAGGCGCGGATCATGCGTGACTAAAAGTACGGCGCAGTCGCGTTCACGATGCACTTTACGAAACAGTTCAAACATATCAGCCGCGGTCTGGGTATCCAGATTACCTGTCGGTTCATCGGCCAATAATAATGCCGGCTCAGTAATCAAGGCCCGAGCAATGGCCACCCGCTGCTGCTGTCCTCCGGACAATTCATTCGGTTTACGCTCGGCAAATTTTTCCAGTCCCACTGCCGCTAGTAAATCACGTGCGCGTTGCATTGCCTGCTGATTCGGTTTGCCATGCGCCATCATTAAAGGCATGAGAATATTATCCAGTGCACTAAATGCCTGAATCAGATGGTGAAACTGAAATACAAATCCGATGCTGTTGCCGCGCAGCGCCGTACGGCCGGTATCATCCATCGCACTGGTAGGTTGTCCCAACAAATACAGCTCGCCACTCGTTGGTTTATCTAGCAGTCCCAGAATATTCAGTAAGGTACTTTTACCAGAACCGGAAGGGCCAATGAGTGCCGCAAAGTCGTTGCGATCAATGCGCAGGTCAATGCCATGCAAGACCTCCACTTCATTGGGCTGGCCAATATTATAAGATTTTCGCAGCGCTTCCAGATGCAAGACTTCCTGAGATTGTTCAGACATGACGAATCGCCTCCACCGGATCGAGTGCTGCTGCCCGGTGTGATGGCACCGCTGCCGCCAGTACACCTGTTAATGTCGCCAACAATAGCGCCAAAATCACCAGTTCAATCGAAATTGGAATATAGAATAATCCCGGCCCAAAATTATTAAATACCCATACCAGACCATAACTGACTATGCTGCCCAGCACTGAACCGAGCAAGCCAAAGATTGCACCCTGAAACAGAAAAACTCTCAGGATTTGCGATTGGGTTGCACCCGTCGCCCGCAAAATACCAATTTCCCGGGTGCGCTGCACCACACTGACGGACATGACGCTGGCAATCCCGAAAGCCACCGAAATTGCGACAAAGACAATAATCATATTAGTCGACAGGCTTTGTGCAGTAATGGCATTCATCAGTTGTGCATTGGTTTCAATCCAGCTTTCGGCTTTTAATGAGGTCAGGCGTCCGACTTGTGCGGCAACCTGGTCTGCTTCAAAAATATTGGCAATGGTTAGGTCAATCACCGTTACCCCGCCTGGCAGGCCGAGTAAGGACTGTGCCTGCTTGAGATCCAGATAGACATAACGCGCATCCAGTTCGCGCACACCCAGTTCAAAAATACCGGCAATATTCACCAAAGCACTATTTTGTTGACCAGTATCCAGTCGCAACTTGCTGCCGACCTGAACACCGAGGTCTTTGGCCAGTTGACTGCCAATCAGCACATCATCCGCGCCGACCCGCAACTGACCACTGATTAAATATTCTTTTAATGGAATGATCTGCTGATAACGCTCCAGATTCATCCCGACCAAGGCCACGGATTCAATCGCATCACCGCGTTGTACAAAGGCCGGTCCAGACACCACCGGCGAGACAGCTGTCAGTACGGGTAACTGGTCCAGCGTTTCGGTAATCTGCTGCCAATTGTTGATCGAACGCAACCGCTGTGCCCGTTTATCTTCCTGCAATAATTGCACGGTCCCGGCGGGAGACGGCACAATCTGGTTAACTTCATCGGGTGACAACAGGCGAATATGCGCCTGTGTGCCTAAGGTTCGTTCGACAATATTGGCTTGTAGCCCCTGAATCAAAGCGGTGATAAAGACGATTACTGCCACGCCCACGGCGACCCCGATGGTGATCATGATGGACTGCGCGCAACCCTCACGCAAAAAACTGAACGCGATTTTCCATTCGATCCAGAGCCGCCCGAATAAATTTTTCAATCGAAGTTCACCGGTAATTCATTTTTACTATTGGCCATATCAGCAGAATTCTGTAATGAACTCTGGTGTGGTTTTAAGCGAACTCTGGTGCCATCCTCCAATGAAGATTCGGCATCTACCAACACCTGATCACCCTCGCTCAACCCGGATTTCACTTCTGACATGGCCAGGCCACGCAAGCCCAAAGTAATCTGCTGACGCTGTATTTTTCCATCACGTACCATTAAAACCACGGCTTTATCTCCCTTGATACTGCTTAAAGCATCATTCGGAATAGCCAGTGCCCGTGCTCGTTTGGCCGTCTCGACATTCACCGATACCGTCATGTCCTGACGCAGAAAATCTGGTACGGGATTGACAGTTAACCTGACTTCTACCGTACCTCGCTGTGGATCGATACTTGGTGCAATAAAGTTGATCCGGGCCGGGAAAGACTGATCCGGATAGGCATCGCTAATTACGGTGGCATTTTGCTGCAAGGCGAGTTGCGGTAAATTCCGCTCATCTAGCGGTACCCGGATTTCTGTATTCCCTGTTAACGCAATGGTAAATAAAGTTTGTCCCGGCTGAACCAGATCACCCGGCTCGACATCGCGTGTCAATACTGTACCGGCGACCGCCGCTCGAATCTTGGTTTTGGCCAGTTGCGCCTGTGCCACCGCCAGCTGTTCCCGAAGCGATGCTTCTTCGACTTGACCCGCAGCCAATGCGCCTGCTTTTACCCGGGCTGTCTCATAATTATTGCGCGCGACTCTTTCTGCTTCCACAGCCTGTTCGACTTCTTCCCTCGACAGGATACCGGCTTCTGCATTACGTCGACGTGTAGCTTCTCGGCTGGCTTGCTCCAGCTGGGCTTTGGCACTGGCCAGTTCTGCTGCAGCCTGTGGCCGTCGGCTGCTTGCCAATTCGGTCAATGCCAGCTCGGCCTGTCTGACTTGGGCCAGCAATTCATCCGATTTCAATACCACCAGCAGATCACCCGGTTTAACCTGATCGCCTTCCTGCACCAGACGTTGCAGAACCACACCACTAATTTCACTGCCTACCTGGGCACGTGAAACTGTCGCAACACGTCCGGTCGCAACAACATTTTGTACCAGCGGCATGGCACTCAGCGTATAACTAGGCACCACTGGCCCCTGCCACCAACGAAATAGAGCAAACCCTACTGCCAGTAGCAATACGATAATGAGCAAAATTTTATAGCGGGCAACGCGCAATAAGAATCTCCGGTTGATTCGTCTAATTTAAAATAAGAAAGTCAAAACTGTATTTGTTTTTTTCCTAAGGTTTAATTTACAACAAGTTTCTAATTGGAATTATAGGTATTTTGTTGAGTTTGAAAAGAATGTTGAATTCCTGTCCGCTTTTTTTAGCTAGCTTAAGTCGGTGTCAGTGAATTTAATCAATAACAGATCCAGACACGGGATCAGGTAACAGAAAATTGTATTAAATTTCTCTTGAGTTCAAGGAATGGGAGCTTTCATTAAAAAACAGGCTAGATCATGATAGAGCTCGCCTGTTCAATCGCTTGGGTGTTAATTGGATATTAGTTAAATGTTAGACCGTACGACGCAATGGCTGATCACGTTGCGCCAGACTTTCGCCCATCGGCACGAGTCGTCTATCAGGATCAATCTTTTGCCAAGGCAGGTCATTCGGGTCTGCTTTCATGGCTCCAGGCGCTTTCGCGACTAAAATGGCAGCAGCCATGTCCTGAAAATCTGCACGAAAATGTACCGAGCTTTTCACCACGATGATCGATTTATCTTGAGGCACAACACCAAAAATTCTAAACATATTACGATCGAGCAACTGGGCTTTGTAGGAACTGACTGCAATTTCAATACCATCTATTTCCAGTAATACACTCGGGCCAATATCCGCCTCAACGTCATGCATCATGGGCCCGCCATAGCTGAATTTTCCATCGCTATAGGCTTTGATTTTAAATTCAGCGCTAAATGGAGCATCCCCCGCAATACCCGATGTTCCACCCAGTTTCGCATAAAAATACTGACCAAGCTCAAGCTGATAGGCTTGCCGTACTACCACGGGATCTACGATGAGGCCAAGCAATGCATTTTTAACCTGATGCCGATGTAGCGCCGATAGCATCCCGGTCGTATTCGAATCACCACCGGCTCCCGGATTATCCTGAGTATCTGCAATCACCACGGGTCTGGTCGAATGATGCTGTTGATAAAGTTGAAGTGCCTGCAGCACGGCATGATCTGGTGATAAAAAATCCATATTCCAATGCGTTTCTTGTTGCAGCACATGGGCGATATAGCGTTGCATGGCCTGATCTAACTGCTCAGCGTTTTCACTATAACCCCAGATACAACCACCACATTCCTCAAAATCTGCCGCCTGAAAACCCGGCGTGAAATTCATCTGGACAGAATTATTTTGCTCTAGCTGTTCCAGTAAATTCATGCATGATTGGGTAGGTTCCAGCTCGGTACATTGTGCATTCAGCGCAATCAAAAACGGCAGCTTATACATTTGCTTATGCATCTTTTTACCCCGGAATATTTGATCTAGCAGTTGGGCACAGCGTTGTCCGGTTTGAGCCATATCTACATGCGGATAGGTCCGATAGCAAATCAGCACATCACTATGAGCAAACATCACTTGCGTGACATTGGCATGGAAATCCAGACTGGCAATTACCGGAATGTCCGGCCCGACTGCTTCACGAACCCGTCTTAACAATTCGCCTTCGCCATCATCCACCTGTTCACTGACCATGGCGCCATGCAGATCCAGATACACTGCATCTGCCGGATGCTGCTGGATGCTGCTGGATGCTCGCGATAATTTCATCACAGATCCGCTGGTAAGTGCACTGCTCTACATGTGCTGAAGGTGAAGTACCCGCCCAGATCACTGGCAAAAGTTGATAACCGAATTGTTCTGCTTGTTGAATAAAACCGCCAATCGGAATGTTCTGTTCCCGAAATTTCAGGACATCTGCGCCGCGGCTGAGCGGCGGAAATCCCCCACCCTGGACAAAATCGGCGTAGCTTGCTTTGGTCGGGGCAAAGGTATTGGTTTCATGTTGAAAGCCCGCAATGATGATTTTCTTCATATCTTGAATCCTTCCTATGCTGCATGATTGATTATTTATCGACGATTAAGGCAGCGCGTGTGACTTGCTGGGAAACAACTTGCTTTTTCAGTCTGAAGGCATAAATCAGGAAAGTGCCTCCGAGCATCATGATCACAGCAATCGTGAACCAGCCTGCCAGCATGGAACCGGTCATTGACTACGCCATGCCCATAATATTTGGACTGACAAAACCACCGAGTAATCCAATACTGTTAATTAAGGCAATTCCGCCTGCTGCCGCACTACCGCTTAAGTATTTCGATGGAATCGACCAGAAAATGGTATAGGCACTAAACATGAAGGCCGTTGCGGTACAGATCGCAATAAAGGACAGCAGGAAATTCGCACTGATCACCGACAATATCAAGCTGACTCCGGCCAATACCGTAGGCACTACACAATGCCATTTCCGTTCCTGCCATTTGTCCGAGCTGCGGGCAAAAATGATCATGAAAATTGCGCCGCATAAATATGGAATCGCCACCAGCCAGCCAATCATCTGCAAATTCTGGATACCGCCCGACTTCAGTAAAGATGGTAGCCAGAAGCCAATCGCATAGATCCCACAGATAATGGTGAAGTAGGCCAAGGCCATGAAATAAATCCAGGGATCCTTTAATACCGCTTTAAAATTACTATGACCAGTGGCAGACTGATGTTGGGAAATTTCTTTCACCAATAAGGCTTTGTCCTCTTGAGACAGCCATTTTGCTTGTGAAGGATGATCGGTTAAATAAAAGTACGCTACGCAACCCAATAGCACGGTTGGCACAGCTTCTAATAAAAATAACCATTGCCAGCCAGAAAGATTATAAATCTGATGGAAAGTACTCATAATTTGCGTCGATAACGGCGCACCTAACATGCCAGCGAGCGGCCCAGCCAGCATAACAATCGCCATCACACGTGCCATGCGTGCACCGGAATACCAATAGGTCAGATAGAAAATCATGCCCGGGGCAAAACCGGCTTCGAATACACCCAACAAAAAGCGCAAGATATAAAACATTTGTGGGGTGGTGACAAACAGCATCGACATGGAGGTCAGGCCCCACAAAATCATGATACGGGTAATGGTTTTTCTGGAGCCGACTTTTTCAAAATACAGGTTGGTTGGTACTTCAAACAGCACATAACCTAAAAAGAATATGCCGGCTGCCATGCCATAAATTGCATCGTTAAAGCCCAGCTCCTGCTGCATTTGTAACTTGGCAAATCCGATATTGATCCGGTCCAGATAAGCAAAGAAATAACACAGCAATAAAAATGGCAGTAGCCGCCAGCTTACTTTCTTGTAAATCTGGTCTAACCGTTGTTGACGGGAAGTTATTAAATCCATCTAAAACTCCTTTTTATCTAGATCTTCTTATTGTTCAAAATCCATGTAAGCATGCTCCTGACTTGATAACAATGTAATTTATTTAGCATACTGATGCTTTAAAAGCATCAGAGTTTTTATGGACAGAAACTTGCAATTCCTTGCGCCACTGAACGGAATCAATGAAAAGCGTTTGCGTTATTTCTATACGGTGATGATGTTTGGCTCGATGCGCAAAGCGGCAGATATCCTGAATATTGAACAGTCCGCCATGAGCCGACAAATTCAACTCTTTGAATCAGAATTAAAAATAAACCTGTTCAAACGTAAGGGTCGGCATATTATTCCGACTGAAGCCGCCTATCTGGTACTTGAGTATTTCAAGGAAAATAAAAATCGTGAAAATGAATTATTTGATAGTTTAACCTGAGTTCGACATAAAAAATAAATAAAAAAAAGCCTTAGCATCTGTAATATCTTGGTTACGAAGACAAAACATTTCAGAGCAAGGCTTTTTCATGGACTATATTACCGAATTATTTTGTATCTTGGATGATTTCTGCAAAAAGTTTAATGAATCTTTAGAGAAAGCTCTAATTTCTGATCAAAAAACAACAATGAAAAAGTCAGCTTTAAGCTTGTCTGAAGTCATGACCATTGTCATTTTATTTCATAAATCCGGGTTTAGATTTTTCAAATATTTTTATTGTCATATGATCATCCCATTTTGGAAATCAGCTTTTCCCAAGCTTCTTAGTTACAATCGTTTTATTGAAATTATGCCGCGTTGTTTGCAAGCTTTGAGTAGTTTCTTCCATCAAGTTAAAGGAGAAGATACCGGAATTTGTATTATTGATTCGACTAAATTGGTCGTTTGCCATAATCTTAGAATTAAAAGACATCGTGTATTTAAAGGCTTAGCTGGTCGTGGTAAAAGTAGCACAGGTTGGTTTTATGGATTTAAAGTCCATATTGTTATCAACAACTTGGGTGAAATTATTAATCTCAAGATTACATCGGGAAGTGTTCATGATGTTGCTGTACTTGAATCTTTAACCCAAGAGTTAAAAGGTATTTTACTGGGCGATAAAGGCTATCTGAGTAAAGCAAAAACTGAAGCTTTAGCAGCAAGGGGGCTCAGACTATTAACCCCGTCACGCAAGAATATGAAAAATAAACCCATCCAAACTGAAGAAGAAAAACAATTGCTTTGCAGAAGAGGATTGATCGAAACAGTGAATGATCAGTTAAAAAACTTACATCAAATTGACCATTCACGTCATCGTTCGGTGAATAACTTTATGGTGAATATTATGGCTGCTATAGTGGCTTATTGCTTAAATCCAAATAAGCCAACTTTCCAAAACTTGCTAAAAAGCTAAAATATTTCATCGAACTCAGGTTAGTTTATTTCAGCTGCAATCTTCTCAACTCGGCAAAGTGAACATTGTTTCAAGTGAAAGTTATATGCAACACATGATTTATAATGTACTTCGACATGTGCATTATAAATATCCAAATCTTGAAATCCAGTTAGAATTAATGAGTGCCCAGCATGTGGTACGACATATTGTGGACAGCCTGGCGCATATTGGACTGGCGTATAATCCTCTATTTCATACAGACATCAGCACCATTGCCCATAAAACAGAACCTTTTATTCTGGCTGTTCCTGCCGGTCATCCTCTTGCCAAGCTCAAGCATCGCATTTGTCTTTCCGAAATTTCAGACTATAAATTTCCCTTAATGCCCGTAGGGCATGGTTTCCGTCAGCTACTCGACAGTGAAATGATGCGCTTACAAGTGAACCTGAATATTGGTCTGACCACCAATTCTATTTATGCCTTAAAAAATTATGTGGTGGCTGGACATGGGATTTCCGCCATGCGCTATGTAGATATCGCAGATGCGGTTAAAGAAGGTCAGGCCGTTGCCTTAACTATTGATTCCGAGCTGTGCAACACGGCTCAGACCCAATTGATGGTCCGCAAAAATACCCATTTGTCAGAGTCGAAACATTTATTAATTGAGCGTATTCGTTCTAGTTTTGATTTGCTCTTTTAAATTGCTTATAAAATTTAGGCAATAAAAAAGCCACTTAAATAAGCGGCTGATTTATAACAAGAATTTTGGTGGAGGTGGCGTCAATTGAACTCAAATCCTAACTTATTCATTCTAAATCTATTTTATTGAATAAAAAAATTCATTGACCCAATTTTGACCCAAATTAGATTTAGTGCATTGAATCACTTTAAAATTTTGTTCAAATCCTAAATTAGGATTTGAAGTGGTGTACCGATTCTACCATCATTACAATCCAATAAAAATATTATGTTATAACATATCATTTCTTTGATATTCTTTTTTGATGTATCATTCTTTTAGATATATTCAGGGACAAGGTAATGTTTGAAATTATTGATGATTTAAAAAATAAATTAGATCAGCATCGCCCCCTATCACCTGCGATAGTAAAAAATTTACAAGAAGACCTTATTGTACGATGGACTTATCATTCCAATGCTATTGAAGGCAATACACTTACTCTATTAGAAACCAAAGTTGTACTAGAAGGCATTACTGTCGGTGGAAAAGCTTTACGAGAGCACTTCGAGGCAATTAACCATAGAAATGCCATTTATTACGTTGAAGACATTATCAGAAAGGAAGAACCTTTTTCTGAATGGCAAATTCGCAATATCCATCAACTTATTTTAAAGAATATTGACGATGATAATGCTGGCAGATATCGCCAGCAAAACGTATTGATTTCAGGTGCTACAACTACACCACCGGACTATACATTGCTCAATGACAAAATGACTCAGCTAGTCCAGTGGTACAACTCAGAGGCACATAAGCTTCATCCAATCGAACGTGCAGCTAAAGTACATGCAGACTTTGTAGGCATCCATCCATTCATTGATGGCAATGGACGTACATCACGTCTATTGATGAATCTCGAATTACTTAAAGCTGGTTATCCACCTTGTGTCATTACAGTAGAAAATCGTTTGGCCTACTATGAAGCCCTAGATCAGTGGATGGCTTATGGAAAAACTGAAGCATTTATCCAGTTGATTTCCAAAGCAGTGATCGAAGGATTTAAACCCTATCAGGTAGTATTAGGAATATAGTTATTCTATAGCTATTTACTTAATGAACCGTAGCGGGTTTGTCGGAGACTTTTTATTTAAGTTAGGCCACCTGACCTAACGGGTTAATCTTATCATAGTACATAGGTTGAAGCTGCGATCGGTAAAATCCTACAAATTGCATCAACGCGATAGAGGTCTTTATTATTATGAATGAAATCCACCATTATTTGTGTGGGCGGTCGAGCTCCGCCTGGCCGAAAAAAAACGGATGCTTTGCGTAGAATTTCATTGGCTCGTTACAGTTCTTTATTTTCGCGTTCAAGTTGTTTAATGCGTTCTTGATCTGAAAGTTGCTGTACTTTGATTGGATTCTGTTGATTCAAATGCCTGATGCCAGGAACGTAGTGTTTCAGGATTACAGCCAATCTTGGGAGCAATTGTTGTGATTGCAGCCCAAGTAGAAAGATAATCTTTTTCGGATTCAATCAATAATTGAACCGCTCTATCTCTGATTTCAGGAGTATATTTTGGTTTTTCATCGGGACATTTTCTCAAGAAAAGTGGTCTCTGACAAACCCAGTACGGTTCAGTTTAACCAAACACTCTGAATTAATATCTGCAATAGTTTTTGCACCTATCAGTGTCATGGCTACTCGTATTTCTTTGTCGAGCAATTCCAATAAATGGCTCACACCAGCACCGCCAGCTGCCGCTAAGGCATAAATAAATGCACGACCTAACATACAAACATCTGCACCTAAAGCTAGCATGCGCACAATGTCCAAACCATTACGTATGCCAGAATCCACCAAAATTTTGATATCGCCTTTTACAGCATCAGTAATAGGTGGCAATGCCTGCGCGCTGGACAGTACGCCATCCAGCTGACGCCCACCATGGTTAGACACCACGATCCCATCTGCACCAAAACGTACTGCATCTTTAGCATCTTCTGGGTCCAATATACCTTTAATGACCATTGGGCCATCCCAGTATTCGCGAATCCATTCTAGGTCTTTCCATGAAATAGATGGATCGAAGTTATTGCCCAGCCAGCCGATATAATCTTCTAACCCTGTCGGCTTGCCTAAATATTTAGAAATATTACCCAAATCATGCGGACGGCCATGCAGTCCGACATCCCACGCCCATTGCGGATGCATCACAGACTGTAAATAGCGGCGCACTACAGCATTTTTACCGCTCATACCTGAATGCGCATCACGATAGCGTGCGCCTGGAACAGGCATATCCACAGTAAAGACCAAGGTTGTACAGCCTGCTGCTTTGGCGCGTTCTAAGGCATTTTTCATAAAGCCACGGTCGCGCAGTACATAGAGCTGAAACCACATGGGACGGTTAATTCTAGGTGCTACTTCTTCAATCGGGCAGACTGATACCGTAGACAGGGTAAATGGGATACCTTTTTGATCTGCCGCCATCGCCGCCTGCACTTCTCCACGGCGTGCGTACATCCCAGTCAAACCTACAGGTGATAAAGCTAAGGGCATAGACAGTGTTTCATTAAACAGCTGCGTTTCAAGGCTTAGCTCTGACATATCATTCAGCACACGTTGCCTAAGAGCAATTTGGGATAAATCTTCGACATTACGCTTTAAAGTATGTTCGGCATATGCGCCACCATCAATATAATGAAATAAAAATGGCGGTAAACGGCGTTTAGCCGCAGCTCTGTAGTCGTGTGAAGAAGAAATAATCATACGTATACCTTTGTCTTTTGTTGAATACCGTTTTGCTTGCGGTACCTATTTAATTTTGATTGAAGCTATCTATTTTTAAATACTAAAAAATTATTGAGCATCTGTTTTGCAGTACATCCTATAAAAAGCCAAATACCGAATCCTTGGTCCGGAATTTGGCAAAGTGTATTTGCCTTAGAAATTCATATTGAATTTAAGTCCACCAATCCATGCATCGCCATAAGCTTTATTTGCACCAATATTTTTTACATATTGAATATTTGGACGTATCGTCAGCCAATTTGTTGCTTTTAAACCGTAATAGATTTCAGCATCATATTCGGCATCAAAACCTGAATTATTAATACGACCATTATATTTTTGTGCATCTTGATTTACCGCGATACGAGCTACACCTATCCCAATTTCATCACGTGGGCGTGCATCGGATATCCCCTTGTAGACCAGTGCAATATTTTGTGCATCAGCAAAATCGCTCGTTTTTTTATCGTAGATGTTTACTTGCCCTAATACGGTTAAACCTCGTGATGCATCACCATTATGTGTCGTTAGTTGCTGTTTACCTGAAACCCAAACAGCCCACTTATGATTATCGGCATCGAAGTCTTGTGTTACACCTAATTGAGTGTAGTCAACTTTGACACTTTGACTATCTACAGTACTTGCGAAATAACCAATATGGTATTCACCTGGTAGCGCAAATGATTGTGATAAGGCTTTAGGTTGCCAGACCAATTCAACTGGAATTACAGCGCCATCTGAACCGTCTGTGCTGAGGTTAAAACCATCACTTGGTGTCGTAGCATTAGCATTGACCGTATTTCGCTCATAAACACCAATTTGAGTAAAAAGTTCTGGGCTAAGTGAATAACGAACACGTGTCGCCCATTGACTTACAGGACCGTTATACCATTGATCTCCAGCCCAACTGCCAATTACACCGCCACACAATGCTAAGTTTTCAAACTCACAATCTGCTATTGCAAAGTCTTCACCTACACCAAATCGTCCCACTTTGACATCGAGCGTTTGATCCATAAACTGTTTTTTAATCCATAAATCTGTCAATCGCCATGTTTGTCCACGCCCATAGACTTCTTGCGTTTGATTAAATTGAGGAGCCATAGCATCAGCTTCATTATTTAAAGCCTTACCGCCACGGTGAGTAATGGCAACATAAGCTTCAGTATCATTCCAATTCAATATTTTGTTTAAATTGAAATGGCTACCAAATGTCCACTGATCAGCATAAGCACTGCCTTTCCCGTCCCGATCTGCATCAATAACACCTGCAAATTGACCTGTATAACCTATCGTGAAATCATAGCCCTTATCTTTCAGCTCAGTTCGCTTTCCATTCCAATCCCCCAGCATCCACGGGCTTTGTTTATCAAAGGCGGCATTGGCCAAAGCCCCTTGTACTGCACCGCAGCTGAGCAGCGCAATGCCGATTGATAAATATGTTTTACGTCCCTTTTTAATGTCCATTTTCATGTTGTGTCCTTGTGCACTCTGTGATTGCGGCACTTTTTCTTAAATGAAATATTGAGTCAATCATGGTGCATGACCGCAGCTTAGTTAGATGCGATATCTGCAGAATTTAAATTGGTATTTTTATAACTAAAGGCATATGCAAATACGATCAGGAAGCAAACCAAAGGCAATGCATAAGAAATATGTGTTCCAAAATGATCAGCCATTTTCCCCATGTAGTACGGCATAATCGCACCACCTACAATAGCCATAATCATAAATGAACTGCCAATTTTGGTTTTAGAACCCAAGTTCTTCACGCCCATAGCAAAGATGGTTGGGAACATACTCGACATAAAGAAGAATATAGCGATGGCAGCAAAGACAGTAATATATTGCGCACCAGATAAAATTACTGCACACAGTACAATATTAATAATGGCGTAAATCATCAGCAATTTGTTTGCTGAAATTTTTGACATTAAAGCGGTGCTGACAAAGCGGCCCACTAAAAATGCAAGCATTGCAATGGATAAGAAATATGCACCTTGCTGACTGGAACTTTGCGGCCAAGTTTCTACCATAAGGTTGATAAAGAATGCCCCCACGCCAACTTGCGCTGCCACATAGAAAAACTGGGTAATAACACCAAATTTAAATTCATTATGTGACCAGAGTGATGCGCTATTATTTCTAACATTAGCTGCATCCAATTTTGCTTCATTTTCACGCAAATCTGGCATTTTGGCTTTGGCAAATAAAATAATCAGCACAATCACAATCAGCGCTATACCAACATAGGTATAAGTAACAGCGGAAAAATCCCCTGAAGCTGCTGAACCACCAGAATTAAAGAAGAACATTCCGCCAATAAGCGGACCAAAAAACTGTCCAAGTCCATTAAATGACTGAGATAAGTTTAAACGCTGTTCTGCAGTTTTTGGATCGCCCAATGCCGAAGAGTACGGATTGGCAGCAGTTTCCAAACAGCCCAAGCCCAATGCCAATACAAATAAGGCAAATAAGAAAAAACTGAAGGTCAGCTGCATGGCTGCAGGAACAAACAGTAAAGCGCCTATAGCATATAAAGACAAGCCTAAAATAATGCCGGCTTTGTAGCCTTTTTTATTAATAAATAAACCTGCAGGCAGTGCAATCACAAAATATGCGCCAAAATACGCAGCCTGAATTAGGCCAGATTGCGCTTTGGTAATGTGCAATGCTTCTTGGAAGTGCTTATTTAAAACATCGACTAAACCGTATGAAAGCCCCCACATAAAGAATAGTGTGGTGACCAAAATAAAGCCTAGCCGGAATTGTGGTTCCGTTATTTTCGCTTTCATGTGTTGCATCCTTGTATGATTGATTTATTGATTTAAATCAAATATTTTTATCATCTCTATCCATTTTTCACCCACCGCTGCACTGCTTAGCGGTTGCTGGAATTGAGACATCAATGTCTCCCATTCCACATTTTTCGGTTCTGCCAGTGCAATTTCATGGGCAGCGGCTGGATCATAGTCATCCTGTGTATCCATGATCATAAAAAGTCGATTTTCCACTTGCCAAATCTGCATATCTAGCACACCGCGCTGTTGAATATTGGCAGCAATTTCCGGCCAGATTTTTTTATGAAATTGTTGATATTTCTTTATTTTTCCTACGTCGTTAATCAAATCCAGCGCTAAACAATAGCGTTTCATTTCTGATCTCCTGCTGCTGACGCATT
Source organism: Acinetobacter sp. CIP 64.7 (assembly GCF_000369745.1). Lineage (GTDB taxonomy): Bacteria > Pseudomonadota > Gammaproteobacteria > Pseudomonadales > Moraxellaceae > Acinetobacter > Acinetobacter fasciculus. The sequence goes on from NZ_KB850179.1 coordinate 1,249,133, forward strand.
TTTACGACCGGCTATACCCTCATCAGCCTCAATCCAGCGCACGGTCCAAATGTGTATAACCACCATCTACAAACAGTAATTGACCCGTGGTATGCGACGAACGCGCTGAAAGTAAAAATACGGTAGTATCTGCAATTTCCTGAACAGTGGTCATGCGATGCCCAAATGGAATATTTTTGGTGATTTGCGCCAGCTTTTCGTGTGGATGTTCAAAACTGTCGATCCAGCGCTGATATAAAGGCGTCATTACTTCTGCTGGCAAAACGGCATTTACGCGTACACCGTCATTGCGGTATTGCGCTGCCCATTCACGAGTCAATGCTAAGCGCCCGCCATTTGATGCTGCATAGCCGCTAGTATGGCCTTGACCTGTTAAAGCCACTTTAGAGCCAATATTAACGATACTGCCTTGGCTATTTTTTAAATGCGGAATGCAGTAATGCGCCATCATGAAGTAATGAATTAGATTTTTATCCAAAGACTGTTTAAAGGCTTCGACACTGTCTTCCAGTCCCACATTGTCATTAATACCAGCATTGTTGACTAAGCCATCAAGGCGGCCATATTGTGCAATCACAGCGGCAACTTCACGCTGGCATGCGTCTTCCTGTGTCACATCCAGCTGATGGAAAGAATAAATAGCCTGCTGTGCATTTAAAGCATCGATAAATTCAGGCAATAAAGCTGAACGGCCAAAAATAGCAACCGCCGCGCCCTCCTGCGCCAAAGTCAAACTGATCGCGCCGCCAATACCCGCTCCGCCACCCGTGACAATAAAGACTTTATTTTTTAGTCCTAAATCCATTGAACCGTACTCCTCAATTCATATTCTATTGCAGTGAAATCAAAAACTTCTCTGCTACCCACTACATTTTTAATGCGAAATTTCTACCGTCCTTTTCAATTTATACAGGCGCTGTGCAGTACCATTTTCGACTTGCTGCCGCTCTGATTCGCTCCAATGCCGTGTCCACTGCTGCCAAAAATCCATCAGCATTGAATACGAATGCGTGGCATAAGACACTGGCCAATCTGACCCCCACACCAAGCGCTCTGGTCCAAACAGCTCCATTGCTGTATCGATATGCGCTTGAAAATCCTGTGCTGTGCAGCCTAGGCCGCCCTCAGTCACCAAACCTGAAATCTTCAAATTGACATGAGTCAAAGGCACCAGCCGCTTCATCATGCTCAGCCAGCGCTCGAAACCTGCTTTACTGTGAATTTCAGGTTTAGCCAAATGGTCTACAACCAGTTCATAACGGTCATGGCGCTGACAGAGTTGCACAGCAGCATCTAAATCTTTTTGATGAATCAGCACGCCATAGAGCAATTCCGCCTGCTGAATTTTTTCCACACCTACATTAAATTTCCTGTGATGTGTCATGTATGCGCTTGGATCCTTTTCGTCCTGCAGCATATGGCGGAAGCCTTTCATTTTTGAATTGCGCAAAAACATATCAAGCTGTGCATCGGCATTCTGTTCAAAATCAAACCAGCCGACAATGCCCTTAATTAGTGAATGTTGCTGAGCTAGACTACTGAGATAGTCATTTTCCTCAGTGCAAGGTCGGGCTTGCACTGCAATAATTCCGTCAATATTGTCCGTCAACTGCGAACATAAATCTTCAGGCAGCATATCCTGAGCAATCGGGGCTAAATCCCCCTGAATCCAAGGAAATTCATCCGCGGAATATTTCCAAAAATGCAAATGGCTATCGATCACTTAAAACTCCTTTTATTGTGCTTTCTTTACTTTGATGATCACGCTTTAACAAGAACAGTAGGATTACCCCTAGAAAGCCCACTTCGGCCAGCACTGTGAGGCCTGCAACATCGTTATTCCATATCTGATCAGCCCAATTTTTTAAATTTGGCGCGGCAAAACCGCCTAAGTTACCCATGGCGCTAATCAGCGCTGTACCAATTGCAGTGGCACGCCCCGAAAGATACTGGGTTGGCAGGTTCCAGAACAAAGGCTGCACAATAATAAAGCCCGTAACTGCCAATGAAATCACCAAAATAAATGGAATGATTTGAGTCATTTGTGTTGATAGCGCAATCCCGACAACAGCACAGGACAGCATCACAATTGCCATACTGTTCCAGCTGGCTTATTTATCCGCTATGCGAGTAATGACAGGCAATAGAAATTATGCCGAGGCGCTAATGCCCGCATCGACTTCTATATATTGCTTCACAAAACCGACATTGGATCGGTCCAGCATTGCCAAAGCAAACATCAGCACAATTAATAGCAGCAGCCGAAATTTCACTTTCCGAATCACTGCATTTAACTGTGGCTGTTCCTGCATCTTTTCCATGATCACTTGCATATCAAACATCCTTTGATATGTGCCGCATTAACACTGTTAAAACGGCTGAACCTGAGTTTTATTGACTGCTATTCACCGCGGAATAAATATTGCTGAATAGAAGCGGGCTTCATTTCAATAGAGAAACCTGGAAGTTTCGGCGGCATGTACACTGCATTTTCAATGACGCATGGCTCAATAAAATGCTCATGCAAATGATCGACATATTCAGTCACTCGACCCTCTTTTGAAGCAGAGAACCAGAGATAATCAATCATGGATAAATGCTGTACGTATTCACATAAACCTACGCCCCCAGCATGCGGGCAAACTTTTAAACCATACTTGGCAGCCATCAGTAAAACTGCCAGCACTTCATTAATACCACCCATGCGGCAAGCATCAATCTGCACCACATCAATGGCTTCGCGCATAATGAACTGTTTAAACATAATGCGGTTTTGACACATTTCACCTGTTGCCACCTGAATGGGTGCAATGGCTTGGCGGATGGCGCGGTGCGCTTCTACATCATCTGGAGAAGTAGGTTCTTCAATAAACCACGGCTTAGAGAATGCTAACTGCTGTACCCAGTCAATCGCCTGCTGACGTTCCCAAATCTGATTGGCATCAATCATTAAATGACGGTCTGGACCAATAATTTCGCGGGCAATTTTTACACGGCGAATATCTTCTGCAACATCACGGCCAACTTTCAACTTGATGTAATTAAAGCCTTCATCCACGGCTTCTTGACATAAACGCGCCAGTTTTTCATCACTGTAGCCGAGCCAGCCAGCAGAAGTCGTATAGCAAGGGTAGCCTTCCTGCATCAAAATTTGCTCACGCTGCACTTTTGTTTCAGCATTGCTTTTCAATAAGACCAGCGCCTCATCGGGTGTAATACAGTCCGTGATATAACGGAAGTCGATGCAGTTCACCAATTGTTCTGGCGACATATCGGCAACTAATTTCCATACAGGCTTACCTTCACTTTTTGCCCATATATCCCAAATTGCATTTACCACTGCTCCAGTCGCCAAATGCATTGCGCCTTTATCTGGACCAATCCAGCGCAACTGACTATCTGAGGTCAAATTACGCCACATTAATGCAGGGTTATTTTTAACCTCTTCAATATCTAAACCGACAACCAAATGACGCATCGCTTCAATGGCTGCGCAGCAAATTTCATTGCCGCGGCCAATTGTAAAAGTCAGGCCATGACCAGACAGCGCATCATTTTCCGTTTTTAAAATCACATAAGCCGCAGAATAGTCTGGGTCGGGATTCATTGCATCCGAACCATCCAAATGCTGTGAAGTTGGAAATCTGATGTCTAGGACTTCAAGATCTGTAATTTTGAGCATTATAAAAATCCATTTTTAACAATTTTTTGGGGGGGGTAAAGTACTTTTTTAAAGTCACAGCTTCCCCGCGCATTGCATGCAATGCATTTTTAATTTGAGGAGCTGTATTTAAATTGCAGCTTTAGACTTGCGCAGCAATCACCTTCTGCTGCTGTTCACCTAAACCTTCAATACCTAGACGCATCACTTGACCCGCTTTTAGGTAGACTGGTGGCTTCTGCCCGAGGCCTACACCCGGCGGCGTGCCCGTAGAAATCACATCACCAGCTTGTAGGCTCATAAATTGGCTTAAGTAGCTGACAATGGTCGGCACATCAAAAACCATGGTATTGGTATTGCCGTTCTGATAACGATGACCATCTACTTCTAGCCAAATGTTCAGATTATGCGGGTTAGGCACTTCATCTTTCGTGACCAGCCAAGGACCAGTTGGACCAAAAGTGTCACAGCCCTTGCCCTTATCCCATGTGCCTGTTCCTTCAATTTGATATGCACGTTCTGATACATCGTTAATTACGCAGTAACCCGCCACATAATCCATGGCATTTTCTTTATCAATGTAACGGCCATCTTTACCAATCACTACGCCAAGTTCCACTTCCCAATCTGTTTTCTGGGAGTTTCTCGGAATTTCTACATCATCATTTGGTCCAACCACTGCGCTGGTCCATTTATTAAATACGACAGGCTCAGCTGGCACTTCTGCACCCGTTTCTGCCGCGTGATCTGAGTAATTCAAACCAATGCAAATGAATTTACCAATATTGCCGACACAAGCACCAATACGTACTCCCGCTTCGGCTTTAGGTAAAGCATTGATATCTAATGCACGGATTTTATCTAGATCTGCCGCCAATACGGGGCCTGTAATATCACTTACCACTGCAGACAAATCCCGGATGTTACCGTCTTGATCTAAAATGCCTGGTTTTTCCTGTCCTTTTACACCAAATCTTAAAAGCTTCATGTTTATTCCTTTAACTTCATATTTTTTTGCTGTTTGAAATATTCAAACCACAGCTGATAAGTCTCTTACTTATTTATTAACAATATAATCTGGGTTAATTTGACCAACCGCCATCAATCATATTGATCGTACCTGTAGTAAATGCAGATTCATCACTCGCCAAAAACAGTGCCAAAGCAGCAATTTCTTCCGCCTTACCTACACGGCCCATAGGCTGGCGCGCCACAAACTGCTGGTACACTTCCTCTACAGTTTTATTTTGCTCTTTGGCCTGCGCTTCAATACGTTGATGCAGCGATGGAGAGTCTACAGTGCCAGGACAAATTGCATTGCAACGAATACCTTGTAAAATATAGTCAGCAGCAATTGCCTTAGTCATTCCTAATACTGCAGCTTTGGTTACGCTATAAGAGAAGCGGTTTGGTACACCCTTAATACTAGATGCCGCAGAAGACATATTGATGATCGAAGCCTTACCTTTTTTCAGCATTACCGGCAAAAGTGCGCTGATCATGTGATACATCGAATCGACATTGATCTTAAATGCACGGTCCCATTGTTCCTGATTACACTCTAAAATAGTGCCTGCTGGCACCCAACCTGCACAGTTAAAAAGTACATCTACATCTTGATATTTTTTAGAAAATTCAATAATTTGATCTTTATCTGTAATATCCAGATATTCAATAATGATGTTGTCAGACTGCGCTTTAAGTTCATTCAGTAATTCTAGATTAATATCTGTAGCAATCACCTGCGCACCTTCTCGCGCGAACGCCAGCGCAGTGGCCTGACCGATGCCTTGAGCAGCGGCTGTAATAACACAAGTTTTATTTATTAATCTCATTTTTCATCCCTGATTTTTACTTTATAATAGGCCAAATCCAAAATTGAACAGACCAATTTACGGTCCAACCAATTTATGGTATTTTTAATTTATTGGCAAGACCAATTTTTCATTTTAAGTTGAAATTTATGCAGCAGACCCGTATTTATCAAAATATATTTAATAAAATTCAAGAAGATATTAAGGCTGGCGTATATAAAATTGGCTCTAAACTTCCACCTGAACGTGACTTGGCGTTGCAGCTGGGGGTTAGCCGTACATCTGTACGTGAAGCGATGATTGCTTTAGAAGTGAATGGAATTGTAGAAGTTAAGTTAGGCAGCGGCGTATATGTCATCAATGATCATCAAGATGCCGCTAATCCTCAAACAGGATTTAACACTAAGGTGCACCCATTACTATTGCCCTATTTAAAAGAAGATGCGGTCATTACACCTTTTGAAATATTAGAGGCGCGCCTGTTGATTGAACCTTACTTAGCGGAACTTGCAGCTCAGCACCGTACAGATGAGCAATTAGAGCAGATTAAAGAAGCTTTCCTCATGAACGTGCGCGACAATTTAGAACATTCTAAAGAGCATATTGGGGACCGTTTATTTCATATCCGAATTGCAGAAGCCAGTCAAAATAGTGCCTGCGCTTTTTTCCTTAATTTTTTGCTAAGCAAGCATTACACCGACTTTTTTAGCCGTATGCGCAGTCTTTATACTCCTGAAGATATGCCATTGCGTTCTCAGCTAGAACATCAGGAAATTATGACGGCTATTCAAAACCAGGATAAAGTTGCGGCGCACAATGCAATGAAAAAGCATTTGCAGAATGTTATTCATATGTTTTCAAAAAAGAGTTAATTCGGGCCTAAGTATCTAAGGTAATCCTCTCATAAACAACCAAACTTAAAAGTAGAAGTTAAGCAGCCCTTAGAGTTGGCCTTCCTTTGTTGGCTATTCAAGACGAGCCTTTTTCCGAATGGAAAATTCGCAATATCCATCATTAGAAGCCATGTGTGGACGACTGGCTGCACGACGTATTCAACCTGAAGAAAAGCAAGAATTACAACGCTTACATCAGTTATGTCAGGACTATTTAACCTGAGTTCGATGAAATCCACTTAGCCTTTTAGCATATTTTGGAAAGTTGGCTTATTGGGGTTCAAGCAATAAGCCACTACAGCAGCCATAATATTCACCATGAAGTTGTTGACCGAACGATGACGTGAATGTTCAAGTTGCTGCAAATTTTTTAACTGATCATTTACTGTTTCGATCAATCCTCTTTTGCAAAGCAATTGTTTTTCTTGTTCAGTATGAATAGGTTTATTTTTCATATTCCTGCGTGATGGAGTCAATATTTTTAGTCCTCTGGCTGCTAAAGCTTCAGCTTTTGCTTTGCTCAAATAGCCTTTATCTCCGAGTAAAATTCCTTTTAACTCTTTAGTTAAAGATTCAAGTACAGCAACATCATGAACATTTCCTGATGTAAGTGTGAGATTAATAATTTCACCTAAATTATTGATAATCAGGTGTAATTTAAAACCATAAAACCAACCCGTACTACTTTTTCCACGACCGGCCAAACCTTTAAATACACGATGCCTTTTAATCCGAAGATTATGGCAAACCACCAATTTAGTGGAGTCAATGATACTGATTCCCGTATCTTTTCCTTTCACTTGATGGAAGAAACTACTCAGAGCTTGCAAACAACGGGGCATGATTTCAATAAATCGGTTGTAGCTAAGCAGTTTAGGAAAAGCAGATTTCCAGAATGGAACGATCATTTGGCAATAAAAATATTTGAAGAATCTAAACCCGGATTGATGAAATAAAATGACAATGGTCATTGCTTCAGACAAGCTTAAAGCTGACTTTTTCAGCCTGGTTTTTTGATCAGAAATTAAAGCTTTCTCTAAAGACTCATTAAATTTTTTGCAGAAATCATCCAAAATACAAAATAATTCGGTAATATGATCCATTGAAAAGCCTTGTTTTATAACATTTTGTCTTGAGAACCAATATGTTACAAATACAGGGCTTTTTTTTCTACTCTTTTTTTATATCGAACTCAGGTTATTTAAATCAGAACAACTCAGAAAATTATTATGAGGCCAACCGTTTATTTCACCTTGCCATTTATAAAGCTAGTCATAATGCCTTTTTAATTGAACAAGCCTGCACTTTACACAAACGTTTGCACCCGTACCGTCGCCTACAACTCCGCGTCAACCATCGAATGAATCATTCTTTTGCAGAGCATAGTGAAATCTTAGAGGCCATTTTTGCAGGTAATGAACAAGAAGCCGAGGCTTTACTGAAAGCACATGTGGTGATTCAAGGTGAGAAATTTACCGACTTTATTTCAACCTTAGAGCGTTTAAAATTATAGATATCTATGGTGGCATCAAATTTGGATTTTCTAGTAATAATATTTATGCCGCCTCTCTTCTGAGATGGTGGCAATTGAACTCTACAAAATAAATATTTTAATTCAGCACCTTAAACCCTTATAAAGGGTTAGCTGTTACCCCCAATAACCCAATTTAAAAGTTTCTTCAGTTATTTATGGGAGGATTACCATTCGTAATCAATTTTTAACGAAGTAACAATTATTAGGCTATACCACTCTCTCCTCACCATGAAATATTGTTTCAATTTCAACCAATTGTTTATTTAAAAATTTTACGTATATCTTAAGAGAATTGAATTATCGTATCATACTCTTTTTAGACAAGTTGTCTGTAAGTAATAGTCCTTAGTCTCATATAACGGAACGATATGTCAACCTTAGAACACAATCTCGAAAATGCACTAATAGAAAAATTATGTGATCTAAAGTATAAAGTGAAAGATATTAATGACTTGTATTCGCCAGGTACGACGTAAACCTTCAGGTGCAACACAATTAAGACGTCGTGAAGTGACCCAACCTTTTTGCTCATATTCATTCACCACCCAATCAGGCAATGCGGCAATACCACGACCGCTTGCAACCAACTGAATCAACATTTGGGTCAAGTCGGTGGTTCGAATATTTTTCGGCTGAATATTTGCAGGAATAAATAGCTTAGACATGATATCCAAACGATGTTTATCCACTGGATATGTAATAAGCGTTTCTTCAGCCAACTCTTGAACAGTAATGTGTTCTGCACGCACCAATGGATGTGTTGTCGATAAGACAAGTCGAGACTCATACTCAAACACTGGAAAGTATTCAACACCTTTCAAAGCAATCGGATCTGCAGTAATCAATAAATCAAATTCGCCATTTTGCAATAACTCATGTGGATTTGCTTCAAATCCTGATGCAAAATCCAAATCGACATCGGGATATTGAATACGGTATTGATTGAGTAAGGGCATGAGCCAATCGAAACAACTATGGCATTCGGAAGAAAAAGTAATCCGACCAGTTTGCCCATGAATAATACGTGTAATGTCGCTTTGTGTAATTTGAACTTGTGGCAATACTTCATCGGCCAATTTCAATAGACGTAAGCCAACATTAGAGAAACTGATAGGACGTGTACGACGATTGACAACTTCTACACCAAACCATTGATCTAGCTCTCGCAACTGGTGAGATACAGCCGAAGGAGTCAGACATAGGTCACCTGCTGCTGCAACCAATGAACCGTGCTCTCTCAAGGCTGTCAGTGTTTTCAAATGTCGTATTTCTATCATGTAAATCCCAAACAATAACTATAATGTCAGAAAAGCCCACACTGAGTGAGCCTGTTCTTCATATCAAATTAATTGAATATCTCTTAACTCAATCCTTTAAACAGGAAAAAGCATCCAACGATACTCAACAATACCGCAAAACATTTTTTCAGCATTTGCGGTGATAAAGCATGCGCTGTTTTTGCACCCAACTTAGCTGTAAAGAAACTCATCAGGCTAATGCCTAAGAATGCGTAAGTATGTACATAGCCAATACTGTTAGGCACAGCAGCATGTGCTTTCATCCCAAAAATCATAAAGCCTAAAGCACCAGCGAACGCAATGGGTAAACCACAAGCGGCAGATGTTCCCACTGCCTTTTGCATGACGACGCCATAACGGTTGAGAAACGGGACGGTTAAACTGCCACCACCGATCCCAAAAATAGCTGAAGCCACCCCAATCACTGAACCTGCAGCCACCTGCTTACCAGTTGAAGGCAGTGTTCTACTTGAGTCCACGACCTTTTTAGCCCCCATGAACATAGTATATGCCACCCAAATCAAGAATAAACCAACGATGAGTTGAAGATGTATTCCTGAGAGCCATCCTGCAATCGCTGCTCCGGCAAAACAGCCAATCGCCATCGGTGGCGCCAAATTTTTAAATACTGACCACATCACTGCACCATTTCTATGGTGTGCCATCAATGAACTAATTGAAGTGACAACAATGGTGGCTAATGAGGTTCCTAATGCCAAATGCATAATGACATCAGGACTGTAGTCCATCTGAGTAAAAACAATAAAGAGTAATGGGACGATGATCGTTCCACCACCAACACCAAAGAGTCCTGCTGCAAATCCTGCAAGCGCCCCGATGGCAAAAAAAATGATTAATTCCACGATATACTGACTTTTAAAGAATAGAGTATTGAAGCAATGGGCTTTAAGCCGTTTCTAACTGACCCACTTGATGATAAGCGCGGTTAAAGTACACCAAGCTTTCTTCTTGATCGCTGTGTTTTACTGCAAGTACGCGGCATAAAAATATACTATGTGTACCGACTTGTTGAACATTCTCAATCTGACAATCAAAACTGACTAAAGCATCTTCTAAAATTGGTGATCCTGTTTCCAACCTACTCCAATCACCTAGTTTGAAACGATCTTCAGAACTGAACTTGCTTGAAGCAAACGCATTTGAAAGCTGTTCATGCTGAGTACTCAGTACATTTACAGCTAAGACTTGATTTTCAATAAACTGAGCATGAGAACGAGAGGATTGATTCATACAGACTAATAATGTTGGCGGAGTATCTGTGACACTACATACCGCAGATGCAGTAAAGCCATGCATCCCTGCTTCGCCTGTGGTTGTAATCACATTTACTGCAGTCGTTAGTAAAGACATTGCATTTCTAAAGTCTGTTGCTTCAATCATCTTTTTTATCTCAAATGTATAATCAAGTGCTTTTGCTTAGAACAGGACAAATGATTCAGTAAGCATTTACCCTGCTAAGCATCAAACTGCGTTTGATTAAGCCTCTAATTCTCTACGAACAATGGCTGCACCTGCACTTAGGGCTTCAAGCTTGCCACGTGCAACTTGGCGAGAAAGTGGCGTCATACCACAGTTGGTTGAAGGATAGAGTTTGTCAGCATCTACAAACTGCAATGCTTTACGCAAAGTATTTGCCACGTCTTCAGCCGTTTCAACCTGATTGGTTGCCACATCAATTGCCCCAACCATGACTTTTTTGCCACGAATCAGTTCAATTAAATCCATCGGTACACGTGAGTTTTGGCACTCTAACGAAATGATATCTACCTTTGACTTTTGTAATTTAGGGAATGATTCTTCATACTGACGCCATTCATTACCCAAGGTTTGTTTCCAATCCGTATTTGCCTTGATGCCGTAGCCATAGCAAATATGCACAGCGGTTTCACATTTGAGTCCTTCAAGCGCACGCTCTAAGGTCGGAATACCCCAGTCATTTACTTCATCAAAGAACACATTAAATGCAGGCTCATCAAACTGAATAATGTCGACTCCTGCTGCTTCAAGCTCTAACGCTTCTTGGTTAAGAATTTTAGCAAACTCCCAAGCCAATTTTTCACGACTCTTGTAGTGACCATCGTAAAGTGTATCAATCATGGTCATCGGACCAGGAAGCGCCCATTTAATTGGTTGATTGGTTTGGCTGCGCAAGAATTTCGCATCATCTACAAACACGGCTTTTTTACGAGAAACTTCACCCACAACCGACGGTACGCTTGCTTCATAACGATTACGAATACGCATGGTTTCACGCTTTTCGAAATCCACCCCTTCAAGATGCTCAATGAAGGTCGTTACGAAGTGCTGACGGGTTTGTTCACCGTCACTTACGATATCAATACCAGCAGTGACTTGCTCATGTAATGATAATTTTAACGCATCACGTTTAGCTTCAAGAAGTTCTTCGCCTTCAAGTTTCCATGCTGACCATAATTTTTCAGGTTCAGCGAGCCATGACGGTTTCGGTAAGCTGCCTGCTGTTGATGTTGGTAATAAAATAGCCATGTCTAATCTTCTTTCTTTAAATTCGTCTATCAATGCAATGGATTAAGCCGCTTGGTCTTGCTGAGCATTTTCAATTTTAAAATTCGCAGCCCACTCGTCCAAAATGTCTTTATACGGTTTGATGAAGTTTTCTTCTGTCCACTTACCTTGTTTCACCGCCAATTCACCACGTTCAACACGGTCATAAACAATACGTGTCAGTGAGTAATCGCCATAGCTCAAGCTTGGTTGATATTCCACACCTGCCGGAGAGTTGGTATTGTAAATTTCAGGACGGTAGATTTTTTGGAAGCTTTCCATAGTCGCAATCGCACTGATCAATTCAAAATCAGTGTAGTCACGAAGTAGATCGCCTGCACAGTAGAAAGCTAATGGTGCATTCGCGCCTTGAGGCTTAAAGTAACGAACGCTTAAGCCCATTTTGGCAAAGTAGGCATCAGTACGTGAGTAATCATCATTGGTGTATTCGACACCGAGTACTGGATGCACGTTAGCTGTTTGGTAATAAGTTTTTGTTGTAGAAACACTTAAACAAATAACAGGATTGTTTCTAAATTCTGTTTTAAATACTTCAGAGTTCACTAGATGTAAATATAACTTGCCATGCAAGTCTCCAAAATCTTCAGGCATCTCATTAAACTTACAGCCTAATGCAGGAAGCACAACACTAAAGTCATAATCACGAACATAAGAAGAAAAACTGTTTCCGATCATGCCTTCAATGCGCTGATTGGTTTTATGATCAATGATGGTGCTTTTTAGTGTTTCAATAAATGGGAAGGTTTGACCGTTGCCCTCAATATCAATCTCTGCAGAAATAATATCGATCTCAAGTGAATAGCGATCGCCTTTTGGATTGTCGACTGTAGCCAAACTATTAAAACGATTGTTGATCATCGCAAGTGTACGACGCAGGTTTTCTTGGCGGCTTTCACCACGTGCCAAATTGGCAAAATTAGTGGTCTGACGTGTATTGCTTGCTGGCTCATAATTCTCATCAAAACGAATGCGCTTAATTGAACATTGGAATGCTGTGCTCATGGAGATTGCCACCTAAAAATTTTATAAAAAATCTAAATTTCTGAATGGCTTTATTTAAACGTGAATAAGAAAGTGAGTAAAACGATATAAATTCAGCTAAAGGTGAAGAAAATTCACTTTGGGTGATTTTTATAGGTAATAAGGCTTTCGATAGTTTGATTAGAATAAAATTTCACCAATAATCTCATTTCTAATAACTAAATCTTCTATTTTCATAAACATCTAATCTTCTAAGGTTTGTTTTTTTTATTATTAATCATCTCAGATCCTTTTAATTAACCTGAGTTCGATATAAAAAAAGAGTAGAAAAAAAAGCCCTGTATTTGTAACATATTGGTTCTCAAGACAAAATGTTATAAAACAAGGCTTTTCAATGGATCATATTACCGAATTATTTTGTATTTTGGATGATTTCTGCAAAAAATTTAATGAGTCTTTAGAGAAAGCTTTAATTTCTGATCAAAAAACCAGGCTGAAAAAGTCAGCTTTAAGCTTGTCTGAAGCAATGACCATTGTCATTTTATTTCATCAATCCGGGTTTAGATTCTTCAAATATTTTTATTGCCAAATGATCGTTCCATTCTGGAAATCTGCTTTTCCTAAACTGCTTAGCTACAACCGATTTATTGAAATCATGCCCCGTTGTTTGCAAGCTCTGAGTAGTTTCTTCCATCAAGTGAAAGGAAAAGATACGGGAATCAGTATCATTGACTCCACTAAATTGGTGGTTTGCCATAATCTTCGGATTAAAAGGCATCGTGTATTTAAAGGTTTGGCCGGTCGTGGAAAAAGTAGTACGGGTTGGTTTTATGGTTTTAAATTACACCTGATTATCAATAATTTAGGTGAAATTATTAATCTCACACTTACATCAGGAAATGTTCATGATGTTGCTGTACTTGAATCTTTAACTAAAGAGTTAAAAGGAATTTTACTCGGAGATAAAGGCTATTTGAGCAAAGCAAAAGCTGAAGCTTTAGCAGCCAGAGGACTAAAAATATTGACTCCATCACGCAGGAATATGAAAAATAAACCTATTCATACTGAACAAGAAAAACAATTGCTTTGCAAAAGAGGATTGATCGAAACAGTAAATGATCAGTTAAAAAATTTGCAGCAACTTGAACATTCACGTCATCGTTCGGTCAACAACTTCATGGTGAATATTATGGCTGCTGTAGTGGCTTATTGCTTGAACCCCAATAAGCCAACTTTCCAAAATATGCTAAAAGGCTAAGTGGATTTCATCGAACTCAGGTTAATTACTATAAAGGGGATACTTGTAACTGCGTAGAATTTAAAAGATATGAGCAAGCAGATTAGATTTAATGCTTTTGAGATGAACTGTATCGCCCATCAATCTCCGGGTTTATGGTGTCATCCTTTAGATCGCTCAACAGAATAGGTATAAAATAACAAGCATATAAGGAGATGGTATTCCTCCTTCCACAAACCGCCAAGTCTGGCTGATGATGCCTACGTAACTCTCTTTCACAGTAGAGTGCGTAGGTATACGCTCTACTTTTATTTGGAGCGCATATCTCATGTATTTCTCCCTTCTTTCAATTGCACTTGGCTCTGTACTCGGTGCATGGTTACGCTGGGGCATAAGTCTTAAATTTAACAGTGTCTTTGACAATATTCCTTTTGGAACAGTACTGGTTAACTTAATCGGTGCTTTCATTATCGGGTTGGCAGTATCATTTTTTTCAAATAGTTCTATAAGTCCCAATTATAAATTGTTTATCGTGACAGGCTTCTGTGGTGCTTTGACTACCTTCTCAACATTCTCAATAGAGGTTGTTGGGTTACTACAATCTTCAAAGTTTGAATATGCCATTTCCACCATTGCGATTCATGTGGTGGGCTCGTTGATCTTTACGATTTTGGGAATGTTGACTTATCAGTTGACGACGAATCATTAAGACAAACTATTTATTCAAAAATTACCTGCACTAATTTGTATATTGTTTGAACAATAGGAATCCTATAAACTTAAAATATTAATTATTAAGGAGAATTTTAGTGCAGGAATCTGAATTGATATTAGTAGATACTGAGTATTCAATATTTTATTCAAATAAGAACTTTATTCCTATCGATGAAGTTATATCCAGTCTCAGAGCTTTAGAAAGTAATATTCATTACACCTCTAAATTTATTGAAAAGGCATATCCTAATTACAAAGTTATAAATTCTGAAATTTTTATTGAAAATTTAAAAAGCGGCAGTTTAGACGTCAGATTAATAATTCGAAAGTCTCTATGAACCGTACCGGGTTTGTCGGAGAGTTTTTTATTTAAGTTAGGCCACCTGACCTAACGGGTTAATCTTATCATAGTACATTGCTTCAAAATCAAAAGGTGATACATAACCTAGTGCACTATGTACACGCTCTTTATTGAACCAATCTACCCAATTTAGTGTCGCAAGTTGTACATCTGCTAAACCTTGCCAATCTGCTTTTAGATATTCAATCACCTCTGTTTTGTATAAGCCATTCACCGTTTCAGCCAAAGCATTATCGTATGAATCACCAGTCGTACCGACTGATGCTCGTAAATTTGCTGCTTCTAAACGATTGGTATAGCGAATGGAAAGATATTGCACACCTCTGTCGGAATGATGAATCACATTCTTTGGCATGCCTCGATCATGCAATGCTTGCTCCAATGCATCGAGCACCATATCTGTATTCATCCGTGTCGATACTTTCCATCCAACAATTGCTCGTGAGAACACATCAATAATAAATGCAGTATAAACCCAGCCTGAATTTGTTTGAATATACGTAAAGTCACTCACCCACAGTTGGTCAGGATGATCAGCAGTAAAATTACGTTTCACTAAATCATCTGCTCGTTTTTGGTCATCTCGGCTACGGGTGGTTTGTTTGTTCTTATCACGCCAAACACCTTGTATACCTAGCTTTTGCATTAATCGAGCAACAGTACAGCGCGCAATAATATAGCCTTCACGTTTCAGTTTTTGCCAGACTTTACGTACACCATACCGACCTGAACTTTCCTTCCAAATTCGTTTAATCTCCTCAGCATGATGCAAGTCATGTAAATCTCGCTTTGCTCGATGTTCCCTTGCGAAGCAATGCTTCTCATCACAGAGATCTAGAGTCCGGTAATAGGTTGAAGGTGCGATCGGTAAAATTCTACAAATCGCCTCGACTCCGTACAGCTCTTTATTATTATGGATAAAATCCACCATTATTTGTGTGGGCGGTCGAGCTCCGCCTGGGCGAAAAAAGCGGCTGCTTTACGTAGAATTTCATTGGCGCGTTGCAGTTCTTTATTTTCGCGTTCCAGTTGTTTGATACGTTCTTGGTCTGAAAGCTGCTGTACTTTAACTGGATTTTGTTTATCTAAATATTTTTGATACCAAACACGTAGTGTTTCAGGAGTACAACCCTTGCGCAGTATACTGCTCAGGGAGCAATAGCGGTGATCGCAGCCCAATTCGATGGATAATCTTTCTCGGATTCAATCAATAATTGAACCGCTCTTTCTCTGATTTCAGGGGTATATTTTACTTTTTTCATCGGGACATTCTCTCAGAAAGCTTGGTCTCCGACAAACCCGGTACGGTTCAAAATCTAAATTGTGTTATGTCCTTTTTATTTCAAGAGTTTAGAAAGTTGAGATTCGCGTATTAATATATCTTTATAAAGCTGCGCAGATTGACAGTTGGGATCTGTATTGTTTTGCCCAGCAGCACGGTATTAACATTGTGCCGGGACTGTTGTTTGGTGGTGCAGATCGTTACCGTAACTGTATTCGCCTGAATGCAGGACATGAACTGTCTGAACAGATACAACAGGCGATCCAGTTATTGGCCAATTGGGTTAAAAAGGCTTTAAAAAGTTGATTTGAATAGCGTTAATCAAAATCAGCTTTAAGCACAACGCGATAACGCACTTGACCTGAATGTAAACGTTCAATGGCTTCATTCACTTGTGACATTGGGAACAGTTCAATCTGTGGCGCAATATTTTGACGTGCGGCAAATTTCAGAAGTTGACGCAGTGCGGCAGGCGATCCAGTTGAAGAACCGGTGACTGATTTAGCACCGCTAATTAACATGCCCGCAGGAATCTGCATTGGCTCTAGTGCAAGTCCGAGCATATGCACACTGCCATTTGGTGCGAGTGTAGATAGATAGGCTTGCCAGTCTAAAGTGACATTTACTGTACTTAAAATTAAATCAAACGTGCCACGATGTGCCTTAAGTGCAGCCGTGTCACGACTACTGAGCACATGGTCTGCACCCATGGCTTTGAGTTCGTCAGTTTTATCAAGACTTGAGGTAAATGCGGTAATTTCACAGCCCCATGCTTTCAATAACTTAATTGCCATATGACCTAAGCCGCCAATACCAATTACTGCAACGTGATGAATGGCTTGAATTTGGTGCTGTAAAATTGGATCAAATACGGTAATGCCACCGCATAGGAGCGGGCCTGCACTCACAGCATCTAAATCATCAGGGAGGGGAATAACCCATTGCCAACCTGCACGGACTTTATCTGCAAAACCGCCTGCGTGTCCCACGATGGTCGCCGTTTTCCCACCCGTACATTGTACTTGCTGCCCTGATATACATGATTCACAGTGTTGACAGCTTTCAGCTGTCCAGCCAATGCCAACACGTTGACCCAGTTTTAGGCCTTTGGCTTCGCTCCCAAGTTGTGTAATCGTTCCGATAATTTCGTGGCCTGGGATTGCAGGATAGACTGAGGATTTCCAGTCATTTTGGATAATTGAAACATCTGAATGACATAAACCACAGTACTCAACTTTGACTTCAACTTGATGGGCTTGTAGTTCGCCTGCATCAAATTGATAGGGAACCAATGCTTCACCGGCATTCATTGCCGCAAAAGCACGAATTAAATTGTCACTCATTGTCTTTAGTCCTTATTAATTTATGAATACTACGCGAATCTCAACATGTTATTGAGAAAGGTTCAAAGACTGCAACTCAGCTTCTACCATCTAAAGAAACAGTCAAAGATATAATTAAACAGTCTACTATAGCCTTAGTTATCGAAGGAACTAAATTAGCTACTGCTACTCCTGTGACACCAACAGCAGTAAATGATATTACTGTAAATAATATTAACACGACTATTCAATCACCTTATTTAAGTGAAAAAGAGTACCAAGAGGTATTGTCCAAAATTCCTCAAAAAACTTTAGCAGAAAATGCAATCAACATAACAAAACCAGCAAAATTGGAAGATAAAGCTGAGATTAAATTTGATTATAAAAATGATAATGAAGTCATTTTTGACCGTTCAGTTTTAGATCCTATTCCTGCAACCTACACCCCACCTACGCAAGATGAGAAAGAAAAATTCCATCAAGATATTGTTTTATCAATTTATGCATCAGATAAAGATAGACGGGAAACTGGATGGGCTGGATCTATTCATTCTTTGAATCATAAAAGGGTATCTTTGAAATTAAATGATAGTGTAAAACCTGAGCAACTTCATGGAATGACTGAAGTCATAGCTAGTGTAATTGTTCATGAAAAATTTAATCGACAAAAAAAAGCATATGAAATTGCTTATATAGAAGTTCTAGGATTTAAAGCTAAATAGTTTTTTAAGATTCATTATTTGAATGTTAGTAATTCTATACACCATGAAAAGCATTCATTTTAACATTAGAAAATATCAGCATATCAATCTCTTATAACGTGCTTAAATCGCTAAAATATAGGGTTTAGATTTAAACCCTATAACCATGTCAAATAAACTTGAACGTCAAAAACTGACTCTCCCAGAAGGTCATGACAAACTACTTATCCACTCCTGCTGTGCGCCGTGTTCAGGTGAAGTGATGGAAACCCTGATTGAATCAGGCATCGACTTTTCAATCTTTTTCTATAACCCTAACATTCACCCGATAAAAGAATATGAAATTCGTAAGGAAGAAAATATTCGCTTTGCCGAAAAACATAATATCCCTTTTATCGACTGTGATTACGATACTGACAATTGGTTTGCACGTGCCAAAGGTATGGAAAATGAACCTGAGAAAGGCATCCGTTGTACCATGTGCTTTGATATGCGTTTTGAGCGTACAGCTTTATATGCAGCCGAAAATGGCTTCAGTCTAATAAGTAGCTCGCTTGGTATTTCCCGTTGGAAGAACATGCAGCAGATTAATGACTGTGGTCATCGTTCTGCTTCACATTACCCAGGCATTACCTATTGGGATTACAACTGGCGTAAAAATGGTGGTGCTGTTCGTATGCTCGAAATCAGCAAGAAGGAAGAGTTCTACCAACAAGAATATTGTGGCTGTGTCTATTCCTTGCGCGACACCAACCGTTGGCGTATGAGCCAAGGTCGTGAACGGATTAAATTAGGTGTGAAATTCTATTCGAATGCCATGGATGACGAGACTTAATACGCTAAAATAGCCAATCTATTTGGGTATCTCATCTTTGTAATTCAAAAGAGTTATACAGATCAAAACTCTCTAAGATTGGCTATTTAGCTTTCAATTTCATCATCAAATATACTGCGATCAAACGCCTTGAAACTTCATTTAATTACACTTTATCGCTTTATGATTGGCTTTGGTATTGGCTATCTATGCACTTATTTTTTTGCCCTCAATTTGATTCATTTATGCCAATCTTTTTTACCTAAAGCCGAATCTGTTTTGCTTGGCTCATTGGTCGCACTTATCTTTTATATCGCATTTGTCATTTTGATTTTTTGTATCAAGAACCTGAAATGGTTGTCTCTATTAAGCCTGATTGTACTCAGCATTTTATTTCTTACACACAAGTTTTTAGGATAATTCATGCTGAAATCGATTAGACAATCTACGGCAACTTTGCATTCTTGGCTAGGCTTAATTTTTGGTTGGTTGCTCTTTCTCATTTTTGTGATGGGATCATTGAGTTTGTATAAAACTGAAATCAATTACTGGATGCAACCTCAATTTGCAACTATGCAAACTAGCTCTAATGAGGCAGCTCAATCCGCTTTTGCCTATTTACAAACACATGCTCCCGATGCAAAAAGTTGGTTTATCCATGTTGCTCATGATAATGCACCTGTAAATCGTGTCTTTTGGCAAACGGCTGAAGGTGCTTTCGAAAATAGAATATTAAATGCTTCAACTGGCAGTGAATTACAGTTATTAAATACCCAAGGTGGTGATTTCTTTTATCGACTGCACTTTCAACTCTATGGCATGTCTTATATGACAGGACAGATCATCGTCACTTTTACTGCCTTTATTTTATTAATTTTATTGATTTCTGGTGTGATTACTCATAAAAAATTACTGATCGAATTTTTTACTTTACGTACTAATAAGGGACAACTCTCTTATCTTGACTATCATACTGTATCCGCTGTCACAGCGATGCCGTTTTTCTTTGTGACGGCATTTACAGGCTTGGCGATGTTCTTTTATGTACTCTTCCCTGCAAATTTAAAACTCAGCTATCCTGACAATCCTTTTCAGTATTTTGAAGAGATCCGTACAATACCTCAGCAGGATTTACTTTCAACTCCTGAAAAAGCAGAAATGCGCCCTATACAATACTTTTTAAAGCACACGACTCAACAATGGGGAGTTGCACCCTTAGATACAATTACAGTAAAAAGTCCAAATACATCATCGGCCCATATAACAATTAATAAAAAAGAAGATCGTACGATCACACGTAACCAAGATCAGTTTATTTTTAATGCACATACAGGTGAATTGCTTAAAAACAATCGAAATACAAGTGCATTAGCAACTTTGAATAATGGAATATATGGCTTACACATGGCACGTTATGCACAGCCGAGTTTACGATTCATCTTGTTTTTATCGGGCATACTCGGAGCAACAATGATTGCTTCAGGCTTATTTTTATGGAGCTTAAAAAGACAGATAAAAAATAAAAAACAAAGCTTTCATCTTGGTGCATATCTGGTCAACAGACTTAATATGACTGCAACTATAGGTCTTGGTATTGCCGTACTGAGTTATTTCTATATAAACCGCTTAGTGACAGCACCTTACAATTTACCCAATTATGAAATTACTACATTTTTCTCAGTGTGGTTCATTTGCTTTTTAATCGCTTGTTTAATGCCACAGCATCAACTTTGGAAAAGCTTACTCAAGGGCTTCATCATTCTCGCTCTTATACTACCTATCATAAACCTATGCTACTTATTCAATCATCATCTTATTTCTTCATTCTCATCGTATTGGATGTTCTTGAGAGTTGATCTACTCATTCTTCTGTTTGCTTTGTTGGCTATATTTTTACATCAAAAAATAGCACCAATTGCATCAAACCAAGTGACTCAAAATCAGTTTATAAACGGTATACGCTAAATGAAACTTATCATTGGTCTAGGCTTGATCATTTTAGCTATGCTGTTATTTTTTGCAGTGAGCTCAAAGCAGCGTATAAAAACACAACAAAGTCGCTTTGCTGTACTTAGTCAGTATCCCCAGATCTCTAGATTTCTAGGAATACTGCTTTTAGGATTATCCTTGTTTCCACTTTGCTCACATTATGGAAACAGTATTGGTTTTATTTCACTATATCTTTTGATCACGCCTATTCTTTTGATTTTGATATTCATTAAACGTAATTAATGTAATGAATTAAGCTTCTGTATACCAATTTTTCCAAGAACTAGTGCCACGTACTTCAAGTGGTACAGTTGGAATCAATTTTTCTTTTAGAACGTCAGTCTGTCCCACGGCTTTGGCAAGCCGGGCTTTCACAGAATGAATGCATTCTCGATCTCCAAATTCACAGCGGTCTAAGGTAGTCCCCCCACAAGGACCATTCGCCAATCCTTTTGGACAGGTTTCAGGACAGATATATAAAGTATCTCCTAGCCTGCATTGACCACAGCTTTCACAGCCCACAACGCCATGCTTAGAGATAAATTCAGTTTTCAGTAATGCTTTTGCAGCAGGTGTATGCTCCCAAAATGAGGCTTTAAAAATAAAGCGTCCGATACCCTTGGCAATTTTGGACTCAAACAATGCCTCATGCATGAAATGTAGTTGCTGATATTTAATCAACTGACTGGATGTCGGCTGACGGGAGTAATAAGGCAATTCTGGCATGAACTCTTTTCCAGTCTTCACTTGCCATAATGAATTCCAGAGAGCTTCAAGTGCATTCAAATCCAGATGCCGATATTGTTCTATATAGCTTTCCAAAAGCATCTGCTCTTCAGGCTTGTAACAGGCTGAAAGGTGAACTCCGGCAAACCCAAGATGTTTACACATCAGGATCTGTAAAGCACAGCGTAAATGAACCCGATCACTCAACCCATCCTGTTTTTCCTGAGCCAACACCCCTAACATATAGGGTGTAATCACAATACCAGCGACTTTATTTTTCACCATAAAATTGGCACGAGCAAAACTCAGCGGCATAACACAAGCAAGTATTTTTTGTTGGTAATGATGACGATTTAAAAAAGCCTTTACTTGTTTTAAAGCATCCATGTCATACCCTAATTGGGTAATAATAAAATCTGCGCCTGCCTTCATCTTTTTGTGTAGTTTTAGATATTGTGCGTCACGCTCAGCTTCAGCATATTTGAACGGGTTAAAGGCCACACCTAGATGAAATCCACCACGGCGCTTGGCTACCATCACGGCATTCACCGATTCTAGATATCGGGTACGTCCAGATTCATCCCCCCCATAACTGTGCTCTTTGAGCTTATCGCCTGTCAGCAATAAAAGATTCTTAATATTGGCTGATTTGGCTTGATCTAAAAATAATTCAAAATCCTGAATATCTCGATCTTTCCCAGAAAAATGCAGAACTTTATCGCTCGATTTTGAATAATGCTGACTAGCCTCAAGCGGTGCCATATCATGGTCTGAATGGACACGGTCAGCAATTGCAATAAAAGCTGAGAAACCCGCAATATCTTGTGCTACATGTTGAGTTTTAGATGAAGTCAAATATTCAACTAAAATACAAAATTTATAATGTTCTAAGTGTTGAAAAAAATTAAGCATGTCCCTTGATTAACCAAATATCCTAAAGCTAAAACATTATTTAAAATTCAGGAAAGAACATGTCATTGTAGATAAATACAATTTGAATGTTCTCTCCTGTTCACATTCTTTATTTTCTTTTAGCTGAGCTGATTTTAATTTGACGCCTAAGCGTATTAATTTTTTGCTCAAGTAGCTGAATGATCAGATCAGAACCGCTTATCCAAGTGTCGTGTTCATGAAATTTAACGTCATCTTTTAGCGCCGTTTCTGTTTGATCACCATTTAGGTTTTGTTTACATATCTCGAAACCTAAAATGCTATTTTCCTTAGAACGTATTACCTTGAATACACTAAAATCAATTGGGTTATTGGTATTTTTCATTCGACATACTCGACCAATAAACTCTTTATCCTTTAACATCTTTACTCTCAAGCAAACAGATTAATTACTTAAAAATTTTAAATATACTGATTAGTTTGAACATCTTGAAAAAAGATTCACTAGAGCATGTACAGTGATTAACAAGGTAATCATACACATACTTGGGCTGATCACTTTTCCAAGACATCAATATTTAATTAAGGCCAGAACTTTTTTGCGACCTTATTCATTAGTTTGATTTTTTCCCACTGGGTATCATAGGAAACTTTGTTGCCCTCTTCAGTTGAAGCAAAACCACTCTGTAAACACAACCCTAATTGCTCAATGGGTAAAAATTGAGTTGCTTCACGAATACGCTGTGAAATATCCTCTTCACTTTCTACATACTCTTTTTTGGAAGAGACTAAGCCCAAAAACACTTCTGCTTGAGTATTTTTGAGGAGCGAAATTGGTTCAAACCCACCGGCCCGATCTGTATCAAATTCCAATAAGTAACGATCGATATTGGTCAACTGTTTAAAAATGTATGTAGAGATAAAGTCATAATCACCTTGATACAACCAACTAGAACTAAAGTTTCCACGGTCAATATGCAATGATACGAATAAGTCTTCAGGCTTATCCTTGAGTGCAATATTGAGTATTTCTACACCGAGCGTTGCTAAGTCATGATCTGACATACCAGAAGTGATTTCACTTGCTCTATATGCTTCGTCACTTAAATACGCCCAGAACTCATCATTTAGTTGTAAATATCGACAGCCTTCTTGATACAGCGCTTGAATTGCTTCTCGATAAGATTGCCCAATGTCTGCAATATAGTCATTGATACGATCTGCATAAAAACGATTGTTTCTTAAGTGTGGAAAAAGCAACATGGTTGGACTTGGTATGCAATACTTAGCAGTTGCAAAACCTTCAATTACTTTATGTAGATAACGATAATGAATCAGACTTGTGTGTTCTTCTGACCAACCAATTTTTCCTGTGACACGGATATCAATCGGTTTACTGATCGCATCTTTATATTTCAAACCATCACGTGTTTTGTAGCTTTCTATGCCTTGCAATTGTTCAAGAAAATCGAAATGCCACCAAGTACGGCGAAAATCACCATCTGTCATAACGGTACAATCTAAATCAAGCTGAATATCGATCAGGTTGTCAATTTCTGCATCTTCAACCTGTCTTAATGTCTCTTCATATATGACCCGATCAGCAAAGTCGTAACGTGCTTTTTTGAGTTTTAATGCTCTTAAAAAGCTACCGATATGCTCTACCTTATTATTCGCATATTGACTCTTGGCTTGAGGAGATGTGTTACTTTGCATAAATAAACCAAATAAAAATGACTTCTGAGAAGGTCACTTTGTAAAATTAGAAGTGTCGTTAATCGATATGTCTTTCAACGAAAAGAGAATGCTGTACCAGTATTTCAGTTTATTAATGAAAAACCAGACGACGAATCGTCTGGTTTTTCATGTGCACTACATTCAAAACGGGAGTATTGAAGGTATAACAACAAAACTGTACTGGTGTTTAATTAGATAAATTTAGATAGAATAAAACTATAAAAAACAACAATAACAGTGAATTATAACTGTTATTAAATGTGCTTTTACTGAAGGATTTTCACTCATAAATGAAGATCCTTCATGGTTTATCCTTAAGAAGTATTATTTCATCGCATAGCGAAGTGTTACCCAAGCAGTACGACCATCTTGGTTGTAGCCATTATTGGTGTTGTGTTCAACATCAAATACATTGGCAAGTTTAGTTTGAATTTCAAACTCAGGCGATACTTTATAACTTACTCGAGTATCGAACAATGCAAAACCATGTAATTCTGGGTTGGCAAAATCAGTTGTTTTACGTTTATCTTCTGCGTGCACTGCACCACCAATTGTCCATTGATCAATCGCGTAATCTAACGACACATTTAGTATTTGCTTCGGACGATAAGCAATTTGCTGACCTTCTGCGCCTTTACTACGATTTTCAGGATCTTGGTTTGTATAATTTAAGTTCCAAGAAACATTATCGTAGTTCTGACCTAAGACTAATTCCACACCACGAATAAGTGCCTCATTAATATTAGATGGTACATATTCCCCTGCTGCATTTGGCGCCCATGCAATCAGGTTATCTATCTTATTTTCAAACGCATTTAATTCCCAATTAATAAACTTGTGCTGACCTTTCACCCCAATTTCAGTATTTTTTGAAGTTTCAGGTTGTAAATCAGGGTTACCAGTACCGACCCAATATAAGTCATTAAAAGTTGGCGCACGGAAAGCTGTACCATAGGTTGCATATGCCAAAATAGCATCGTTAAAACGATAACCTAAAGTGGCATTACCTGTGGTTTTATCACCAAACTGCTCGTTATCATCAAAACGTACTGCACCTTGTAATTCAACTTTGCCTACATTACCTAAGTACTGTGCAAAATAACCGATATTGTCACGCTCATTTTCTACATAGGTATTACTGCTTTTTATTTCATCTACCTGATAATCAACACCTGCAACCACACTATGATTTGGATGAAGTTCTAAAGTATTTAACCAAGATGCACTATCACGCAATGTTTCAAAACTTGCAGGATACGCATCAAAACTTTCGTTTTTATCTACTGCACGGCCAAGTTTTAGCTCAGTTGTCCATATATCATTTGCTTTGAATTTTGCACCTGCACCATAAATCGTTTGTTCAATTTTAGCATGCACATTTGGCGTATCTGCATATGGATAACCCCAATCATCTTGAGCATCATATTCATACTTGCCATCTACATGTAAAGCATTGATCGAAACATCTAAACGTTCGTTAATTTGATGCCCAGCACGTAAAGAAATAGAGGCATTTTCATAGCCATCTTTATCTAAATCTTGAGGCTCAGTTAAAGTTGATGCATTAATCCCACGTGTTTTTAAACCTGATGCACTTAAAGTTGCCCAGCTATTATCCTGACGAATATTTAAGCCAGCATTCGCCTCATAGGTTTCATGTGAGCCATATGTAAAAGATGCAAATGGTTTAACACCATCTGTCGTACCTTTACGTGTATAGACCTTTACCACACCACCAATTGCTTCTGAACCATATAAGCTTGAACGTGGACCACGTACCACTTCAACGCGCTCGATTTGAGCAATGGGTAGATGTTCAAATGCAGTCTGCCCAAGTGTTGCAGAACCTACTTTTTGCCCATCAACCAATACTAAAAGTGCATTTGAATTCGCACCACGAATAGAAATACCCGCAGTTTGTCCCATACCACCAGAACTTGTGTATGAAATACTTGGAATGGTACGTAATAAGTCTTGTAAAGAATTAAATTGCTTACGTTCAATTTCTTCACGATCAATCACAGTAACGGCCGCTAAAGTATCGGCATTATTTTGCTCAACCAAGTTGGCAACGACATTGATTTTAGGAAGTTGGAAAACAGATTTTTCTGCTGCCATTGCCATAGACAATGGAGATAAGACTAACAAACCACCTAAAGCAGTTGTATACATTTGATTCATGATATACCCCAAAATTTCGCACCGCCCGTGCAAATATAAATGTGAAGCGCGCGGACGGATTTTGGGTAAGCAATACCAACTCAATATAATAGAAGTATGCAATCCCTTCTTTAACGCCCGCCGCATTAGTTAGGTTATGCAACAGGCCGGTCTCCGGACTTAAGGATATTGAAATAACCTATTCACCGTTGCGGGGGCAGTGTTAGCTTACAATTTGAATTGTACTAACTTCCCAGTTTCACTTCTCTATAGAAGCACCTGAAGCAGGTGCAGAGACTAAAACTAAGTCCTTGCTAAGTCAAACTGTTTCTGATTATTCGTATTACTCTCATAAAGCTAAATTTTCTAAGGAATATAGGAAGGGCTTTGTTGCACAAAGATTTGAAATGCAAAGCGCCCCTAATTGAGCCAAATTTAAGGCGTAACTTGGGTAAGTGGTCGACCTAATTCCGTAAATCTGTTAAGGACTGC
>NZ_KB850179.1:1277129-1333650 GCF_000369745.1 Acinetobacter sp. CIP 64.7
TTGCGTAGCAGGATCAAACCAAATGGCAATATTTCCGCGACTCATGAGTGCTCGGTTATATGCGGGCCAATTGGTTGTGCGGTAGATTTTGTGTGTAGGCTTCTTCATTTGAAAATTATATCGCTGAAAAAGCCTTTACAGATAGGTTTGTGCAACAAAGCCCTTAGAGGTTATAACCAATGGTTGACAGAACAAACTCAAAAACGTTACCAACCGGCGTTAGAATTAGGGAGAATGCACTCGAAATCAACTTCACCTCTAAAAAGCAGCGCTACTACATTACACTCCCACACCCGCCGACTGCGGAAGGTATCCGTACAGCCGCTAAAATTAGAAGTGACCTCATAAATAAAGCCAAATGGGGGATTTTAACTGAGAATGATATAGCACAAGCAAAAGGCCTTGATGTTACAGAAACTGAATCAATGGATGGTCAGCAAGTCTTATTTCAAGATGTTGCACAAAAATTTTTAAAGTTTTCGATTGCCTATAAAGATTCAAAAAATGGCTATCGCAAAATTTTAGAATGTCATTGGATGCCTTATTTTGCATTAACACCAATAGCCAATATCACGACTGAAGATATTGAGGAAGTCATTATCGATCGTAATTTTCAAACAGCGAAAACATTTAATAATTGCGCCACGCCTTTACGTGGAGTTTTCGAGTTGGCTGTTAAGCATAATCAGATTTCTGTAAACCCTATGAATAAAATTCAGAATCGTAAGGTTCAGGTGGAAACACCTGACCCCTTCACACGTAAGGAGATGGAAGCCTTACTAGCTTGGCTCGACAAAAGCTTACATGATGAGGACAAATTTTATCGGTGGTATTTTGAGTTTGCCTTCTGGACAGGCTGTAGACCTTCCGAAATGATTGCTCTTAGAGAAAGTGATATCGATTGGTTCAATGGCACATTCAAAGTTAACAAAAGCCGTGTACGTGGTTTAGAAAAAAAGGTGACAAAAACACATACGTCTCGAGAAGTATATCTGAATGAACGATCAACTCTGGCTTTGAAAGCTTTGCTTCAATTTAAAAAGGATCAAGGCTACCAAACAGACTATGTGATGCTAAGTATCCATTAAAAAGTAAACATGTATTCTTTTCCGAATTGGTTTGATACTTTCTCCACCCATTGCTCTATTTTGTCAGCTGTCATGACTTGAAAATCTCGCCAATAATATTTCATCTGCTTCCATACCATCTCGATTCGATTTAACTCAGGGCTATAAGCTGGAATAAAATACAGATTCGTCGAAAAGTTAGTTTTAAGTAGCTCTCTGTAATCAGCCATCTTTTTACTTCTATGAATCGAGGCATTATCAACAATAAGAACCAATGGAAGGTTATATGTCTGTTTTACTCGTTGAGCTATTCCAGTTAAATAGGCATAAAACCAAGTACTTGTCACTGACTCTTGTAAACAGCTTGTCACCAGTTTCCCCGTTGAAAGCAAACACCCCATGACATTAACTCGTTTTAATCTTATTGCATCAACCGCATGAACATCACCTATCTTTGTCCACGCATAGCGGTTATCAGGTGTAGATGAAAATCCTGTTTCATCAACATAACCTAATATAATTTCACCACGTGCCGCTTGCTCTCGTAATTCTTCAATCTGCTGTGTTGCTTGTTCAAATGCAATCGGATCTCTTTTTTTTCAAGCTATGACGGGTACGCTTGAAGACCATACCTGAATCACGTAAAAACTTACGAATGGTTTCAACAGACACGGACACTTCGTATTCTTCATGTAGTTTGACTCGGATTTGTTCTGCATTGAGTGGACTTGTATTGACCCAATCTAGGATTTTCGCCTGATAGTCTGAGATCAATGTATTGGGTCGACCTGAGCGATGACCTTCTTTAATCGATTCAAGCTCATACAATTCCCAACGTCGGCGTTGTAGCCTTATGGTTTCTGGGATACGTTCTTGTAGAGTGGCAACTTCCGCAACACTTTTACCTTCGGAAAGCCAGAGAATAGTTTGGGCACGTTGCCTTTCACGCCAATGTTTTGCATGCTTGACCAGAAAAATGAGTCGTTCTCGCTGTTCTAAACTAAGTGGTACAGAAACAATTCTAGGCATGTGTGAACATCTGTTAACTAAAAAAACCTTTTCGCATCATTAGTTATTTTTGTCAACTTATTCAAGCAGAATAATTCTAATCAAGAATCAAGTTGATTTTTTTAATTTAAAAATATTAATAATGAATAAATAGTTTATCAGAAGAAGGATTTCTTATTTATTAAATATGATTTCTATATAAAGAGTTATTAAGCCTAAATTCTACTAATAATCTTTGTGAAAAATTCAAGTGAAAATATCTAAATTATTTTGAGTCTTTAATTTTTAAAAATTTAAAATTTAAACTGAACTAAATAGTTGAAATGAAATAATTTATTTATTAATTAAGTATTTATAAAGCTTATTTGAATAATAAAGTTATTTATTCGGTTATATTTAAATTAATAACTATATTTAATTTTACTAAGTTGTCATTAAAAAGTAAACATGTATTCTTTTCCGAATTGGTTTGATACTTTCTCCACCCATTGCTCTATTTTGTCAGCTGTCATGACTTGAAAATCTCGCCAATAATATTTCATCTGCTTCCATACCATCTCGATTCGATTTAACTCAGGGCTATAAGCTGGAATAAAATACAGATTCGTCGAAAAGTTAGTTTTAAGTAGCTCTCTGTAATCAGCCATCTTTTTACTTCTATGAATCGAGGCATTATCAACAATAAGAACCAATGGAAGGTTATACGTCTGTTTTACTTGTTGAGCTATTCCAGTTAAATAGGCATAAAACCAAGTACTTGTCACTGACTCTTGTAAACAGCTTGTCACCAGTTTCCCCGTTGAAAGCAAACACCCCATGACATTAACTCGTTTTAATCTTATTGCATCAACCGCATGAACATCACCTATCTTTGTCCACGCATAGCGGTTATCAGGTGTAGATGAAAATCCTGTTTCATCAACATAACCTAATATAATTTCACCACGTGCCGCTTGCTCTCGTAATTCTTCAATCTGCTGTGTTGCTTGTTCAAATGCAATCGGATCTCTTTTTTTTCAAGCTATGACGGGTACGCTTGAAGACCATACCTGAATCCCGTAAAAACTTACGAATGGTTTCAACAGACACGGACACTTCGTATTCTTCATGTAGTTTGACTCGGATTTGTTCTGCATTGAGTGGACTTGTATTGACCCAATCTAGGATTTTCGCCTGATAGTCTGAGATCAATGTATTGGGTCGACCTGAGCGATGACCTTCTTTAATCGATTCAAACTCATACAATTCCCAACGTCGGCGTTGTAGCCTTATGGTTTCTGGGATACGTTCTTGTAGAGTGGCAACTTCCGCAACGCTTTTACCTTCGGAAAGCCAGAGAATAGTTTGGGCACGTTGCCTTTCACGCCAATGTTTTGCATGCTTGACCAGAAAAATGAGTCGTTCTCGCTGTTCTAAACTAAGTGGTACAGAAACAATTCTAGGCATGTGTGAACATCTGTTAACTAAAAAAACCTTTTCGCATCATTAGTTATTTTTGTCAACTTATGTCCTAAGACTAAGGAACCCTTCTTTAATGAAAAACCACCTAGAGAGCGTCTTGTAGAAGCGATGAAAGCGTGTTCTATACGTCACCGCCCTGCATACAATGCAAGGCATACTTATGCGACGATGTTGCTGATGGATGGCGTCAATCCAATGTTTGTAGCCGATCAACTTGGACATAGTCTACAAATGCTGATCAAACGCTATACAAAATGGTTGCATGGGGATAAAAATAAGCAAGAAATTGCGAAACTTAGCGTAACTCGTACAGCCTAAATACGTCGAAATCAAAAGCTCTTGCAATGAAAAATGTGGCAAATGTGTGGCAATAAAAAAGCCACTTAATATAAGTGGCTGATTTATAACAAGAATTTTGGTGGAGGTGGCGGCTACCTAATTAATTAAATAAACACATAATTTTAAAGGTAAATTATTCTAAAAATTCACTTATGTATAACATATGTATAACAAATTAAAAATTTCACGCCAAATATGAGTTCTATTTCCGGTTCAGGATTTGAACTCAGGTACTGGTACCCTCAATAATAAAGGTACCAAAAGATTATCGGTTCTTAAAACTGAGGTTACTTATTGCCTTCTGTATCTCTAATTTTGTAAATCCTTCACGCTGACCCTTCATAAATATGCTTTTTAAGACTTGTTGTGCATGTCTATTTACATACTGGAACTCAAATGGTCCGTTTGGCACTGCAGATCCATCGTACGGACTTACACCAGTACACACCTTCTTATCATAATCTTCAGTAATCTGATGATATTCCTTTGCAATATTCCAAAGCTTAAATTCTCTAGGATCTATTTCAAATTCACCTATATATCGTTTACGGACAAGATTTTGGACATCATCAATATTCATAGCATCACACCTGGTATGTCGTACAGAAAATATATCAGATGTAGAGATCACACACATATATATAACAGCAATGGCCAAAGTTTGAAAAAAGCTTCTTTAATGTGGTTTTGATGATTTTGAAAATTTCAGGTGAGGAAAAATAGAGGTTAGAAAAGTTAGAAAATTATAAAATAGAATTCAAATATATGATTTATATAAATTAATTAATATTTTAAAAAGGTTAGAAACTGGTTAGATTATGGTTAGTTCTAACTCCTAAAAAAGGTTAGAAGTTCTAACCATTTATACTATTGTTTTATATAAATATTTTAACTTTTATAACTTTTTTCTAACCACTTCTAACCTTTATATGGTTAGAAACTTAATTATTAAATATCAGATACTTAAATAGTAAAAACCTTTCATTTTACTGTTTCTAACCTTTTTTAAGCACTATTGATTGA
Organism: Acinetobacter sp. CIP 64.7; assembly: GCF_000369745.1. GTDB lineage: Bacteria > Pseudomonadota > Gammaproteobacteria > Pseudomonadales > Moraxellaceae > Acinetobacter > Acinetobacter fasciculus. Next base: position 1,282,028 of record NZ_KB850179.1, read on the forward strand.
GTTGAAGGAACTTTTGATAAATCGAAAGTTGTAGGCATTCATTGAATCCCTGTTGAATTATGTAGAACCGAATTCTGAGCATTCGGCTGTGTCCTGCACCAGTACTGCTATGGCTTAGACACCCATCGGCTGGGATCACAAATCTGTTGAATATTCGACACATTTACTGGGCAGGTGAGGTGGGGGGTCAACCGCCCGGCTTGAACCGGATTCTGTGGTTTTAGAAAATTTGGCCAAAAAAAAGCCCTCACACCTGGAGGACTTTTATTTTAGTGAAAATACTGTGATTAGCTTTGCTTATCGGGCTTCACTTGCTGTGGCCATGCCTGGTCTAATCGTTCTGCATCAATTGCGTGTTCATCAGCTGCTGCTGCGATTGCTCCACCACGTTCTGCCATTTTTTCGAGTACGGAATTGCAGGTCTTGGCGTATTCAATGAGGGCTTGATTGGAACCTGAGGACAGACGTTTGTCGGTATCACTGATCTGCTTTGACAGCCGGTCAACAGCCAAAGCACTGTCACTGGCAGCAGCCAGCGCAACTTGTAGGTTTTTATTTGCATTTCGTTCTGACTCCAGAAGATCTTGTGACCATACCTGCTCTACTTCATGCACTTCATTGGCATGTTGAGACGCAACCAAATCACGTTGGGTTTCGGCTAAAGTTTTTTGTGATTCGAGTAAATCAATTTGATGTGACTTACTTGTGCAGCTGGTGACTGAAAATGCCAAAGCGATGGCCAAGGCAGCCATCACGATGAATTTCCAATGTTTAATTGCCAAAGCAATATTCATTATTGTTTTTCCTGTTTGAATTGAAGTTGATGAAACTCTTTGAAGCGGATGATCTGATCACCTGCCCATTCGTTTACTGTGTTGGCGAATAAATTTTGAAGTGGAACAATTTCGGAATACCAATAGGCTTCACGTGCTTCACTGATAGATCCGAAGCCACCTGCATTGGATGGAATGATTCCGAGAAGTTGTGGCGGTGTACGTTGGGATGCAAGAACATCATCACGTGTGACATTTTTAATATTTAAGAATTCATCTTTGGCAGCCAATTCACTGATTGGAATCAGTTGCAAACCATCCTTTTTTCCATTTGGTGCATGCAGAAATAAATTTCGGAAGTTACCTGGACCACGTGAATCTTTCATCGCTTGTTTCAATGCATCCACATCTGCATCATCTACACCAGGATCAGTCATATATAGGATGAAGCCGGCATGAGATCCGTTGTTATAATATTTTCGACGAAATAAAGTGGCTGACTCATTGAGCCACATGGACTGAAGTGCCGCGATATATTCAGGCGTTCCATAAATTTCTTGATCGACATCAATTCCTTTGATGTGACAAACGGTACCAGGTTTAAAAATGTGTTCTTCAAAACCATTCAGCAGCTGCAGAAATTCATTCGAGTTTTTCATGCGTCTGGTGTACTTGGCCATGAGTCCATCATAGTGATGTGGATCATTCAAACGATTGTCAATCCGTTGCAAATAGCCGTTTCCAAATACCAAGTAGTCAAAAGCTATTCGTTCAAATTCAGATGAACTAATCAATTTATTTGGTGTGAATGAAGACACCAGTTGATTCTTTTTATAAAACACTGCAGTCGACAAATAAGGCATTGCCTTAAAGGATTTTGCCAAAGCATTCATACTGATATGTGGTTCGTAATAATTGCCACACAGCCATGTTTCATAAAACTGTGATAAGTCACGGCCATTCATCACCGGTTCTGCATCACCGAATGTAAATGCCTGCACTTTGCTGTCGGACATTAGTAAATCTCCATAGAGGATTTCTTAGTTTTTGTTTGGTCATCAAGGGTCAAAGGCTCATTTGCGAAGGCATGGAAAATGGCAAAAGCCAAATCAGCATGACCAATATTTTCTGCACGTGATGCTTCAAATGTCATTTGTCTTTGTGAAGCCGTCAGTGTTTTACGAATCGCCATAATCGACATGGCCACATCTGTGGATCCAGCATCAAATTCAAAGCGTCTTTTGTTGATCACATCCATGGCTTTCATGACCAATTGTGTTTTGACATCGACGCTATAATTGAAGGTCGTTAGATTCGGGAAGAAATCAAGAACCAATTGCGCCACACCAGTACCCATACCGGACTTATCCAATCCGATATATTTGACGTTATATTTGGTCGTTAATTTTTTGATGTATTGCGCTTGGCTGGCAAAGTCCATGCCTTTGAACTGGTGATGTTCAAGCAGTCGGAATTTAGGATAATCAGGTTCAGGTGGTGCAATGACCACAAGCCCTGCACTGTCGCCACTTTCTGCTGGATCGTATCCAATCCAAACTGGTTTATTACCAAATGGACGCAATGCCAATGGCTTAAAATCTTTGGACCATACTTCCCATGAATCGACCATACACGGCTGAATGATGGACAGTGGAAAGACACTATGACCATCATCGACAAATTCACACATATATAAATTGGCGAATTCTTCAGGACTATTTTCAGCAATCAATTCATCAATATCGAATAGATCACAGCCTTGGCGTTCAGCATCCTGAATATTGACGATATGTCGCCACATTTTGTCGCCACACAAAGCACCGTCTCTTAATTTTGTGTGACTGGTGTCGATATCAATTCGATTTTCTTTGCTGCGACCTTTATTGAATGCGTCCCCTGTCCAGAATGCATAGGCTTCATGAGTTTTGCTAGAAGGTGTACTAAAATAGGTCTTTTTATATTGTTTTTGGGCAGCCATTGCCGATGCCACTTTTTTTAAGGTGGCAAAGCCATGCACCCAGAAGAATTCGTCAAAATACAAGTCGCCATGGTATGACTGAGCTGTTTTTGCATTGGTCCCCAAGAAAATTAGCTGAACGGTATTACCACATGGCAATGTGATTGAAATTGGATCGCCTTGCAGATCCACTTCAATGGATTGCATGACAAAGTTTTTGATGTACGTTTTAAAACCGTGTGCCTGCGCTTTCGATGCAGACAAGAAAATCTGATTTCGACCAGTGGTGACAGCTTTGATCAATGCTTCACGTGCAAAATAGAATGTTGCACCGATCTGACGTGATTTTAATAATGCACGGTTACGTTGTTCGCGTGCACGGTACCAAACCTTTTGATACTCAAATAAACCTTCATCAAAGTCTTCAAGAAGTTTTTCAACTTGTTCTTCAGTCAGTGCATTTGGTTGTTTTGGCTTACGTGGTCCAGCAGTTCGATTTTTTAGTTTTGGATTCAGATCGGTTTCATTGCCACCATCAGAATATTTATCGATTCGTGCCATGCGCTCCATCTGACGCATGAGCAAATCAATTTCTTTGTAATCACCAGGTGTTTTTTTCTCAAGAATAATCAGTTTGATCAATTGAGCAGTTAAGGCTTCACCGACTCGACCAACAGGTGCATCTTTATCCCATTCATCACGTGTTTTCCAAGCATGAACATTTTTATCAGGTTCATCGATGTGATCTGCAATCGAGCTAATTCGCCACCCCATCCAATACAAAAATTTTGCTAGAAGGCGTTTATCAAAGGTCAGATTTTGTGGGGTATTAAGTGCATTATCCATTGGCTCATTAAGCCAATACATTAGTTTTTATTCATTGCACTGATATTGTGAAATAGTGTTTATACAACCCACTTAGATTGAATGTTCAGGCTGTTCTTCCGATTCTGCTAACTACTTTAAATAGATTTTATCTATCGACATAGACACAGGATTCAGAAATGAAGAAATCCAAATTTTTCCGTGTTGCTGTTGCTGGATCCACGACTGATGGTCGCGTGATTGAAGCAACATGGATTCAACAAATGGCTGACAGCTACGATCCAAATACATACACAGCATTAGGCAACCTTGAACATTACCGTGGCTTTTCACCAAGTTCTGAATTTGGCACTTATGCAAAGGTCACTGCCCTAAAAGCTGAAGAAGTAGAAATCAACGGTACAAAAAAACTTGCTTTATTTGCTCAGGTTGATGCGTTTGATCAATTAATCGAACTTCACAATGCAGGTCAGAAATTATTTACTTCCATTGAAGTAAATCCGAATTTTGCTGATACCGGTAAAGCGTATTTGGTCGGTTTAGCATTCACTGACACCCCTGCTTCATTAGGTACGCAAATCATGGAATTTGCTGCAAAACAGCCTGAAGCAAACCCATTTGTTGGTCGTAAACAAGATGTAGCCAATTTGTTTACTGCAGCTGAAGAAGCTGACCTCCAGTTTGAAGATGGCCAAGATGCACCAGCAAAAGGCCTGTTTTCTAAAGTTTTGGATTGGTTGAAGCCACAACAAGAACAACAAGACAATAAAAATAAAGACCAATTCAAAGAAGTATCTGACTCGCTAGAAGCGATTGCAAAAACCTTTGGTGAAAGTCAGACCAAGTTGCAAAAGGTCGAAACTGAGTTTTCGGAACTTAAAACCAAGCATTCTAAATTGGAACAAGACTTCACTGATCTGAAAGCCAAATTAGAAGGTGAAGAAAATCCAGGTACACCACCGGCACCTGAAAACACTGGCAACTTCTCTGAACAAATCGAGTGCTAATAGTTTAATCACTGTTAGCAGTCCATAAATATTGCTTATAAGCGAGAAAAAAATGCGTAACGATACACGTAAAAAATTCAATCATAGTTTGGCAAAAGTTGCTGAACTCAACGGTGTTGAATCTGCACAGGTGCAATTTACAGTCGCACCTGCACCAGCTCAAAAAATGGAAGAAAAAATTCAGGCTTCAAGCGAATTTCTTCAAAAAATTAATGTCATGCCTGTCGATACTCAAACAGGTGAAGCAATTGGTTTATCTGTCAATAAAACAATTGCAGGTCGTACTGATACATCAGGCAATGGTGAACGTACTCCAACTGATCCGACTGGTTTAGGTTCAGACAAATACGAATGCAAGCAGACTGATTTTGATGTGGCGATTCCATATGCAAAACTTGATGCTTGGTCAGTTTTCGCAGACTTCCATCAACGTTGGACTAATGCCGTTGCTAAAGCAATTGCTTTGGACCGTATCATGATCGGTTTCAACGGTACATCTGCAGCAGCAACAACTGATCGTACTGTAAATACAAAATTGCAAGACGTGAATATTGGTTGGTTGCAAAAGATTCGTACTAATGCACCTGATCGTGTGATGTCAACAGTCACCGTGGGTGCAGCTGGTACATATAAAAACCTAGATGCTTTGGTGGTCGATGCAGTCAATGAATTAATTGATGAAGTTCACCAAGATGATACGGATCTCGTCGTGATCTGTGGTCGTTCACTGTTGGCTGACAAAAACTTCCCAATCGTGAATGATGCGTCTGACAATACCAATGTATTGGCTGGTCAGGTTTTATTAAGCCAAAAACAAATCGGTGGTTTACCTGCAGCACGTGTACCACACTTCCCTGATAATGCACTTTTGATCACGTCTTTTGACAACCTGTCAATCTACTATCAAAAAGATGCAAAACGTCGTTACATCCAAGAAAAACCAAGCAAAAACCGCATTGAAGATTATCAATCTTCCAATGAAGCGTATGTGATTGAAGCATACGAAAAAGTTGCATTGGTTGAAGGCATCACAATTCAATAATAGGTGATTTATGTTGAGTCCAGCTCGACGACATCGCCTTCAGGCTTTGGCAGCAAAAGAAGCTGCCAAGGCTGATGAATTTGGTGGTGTACGTCCAGACGCAAGCGTCTACCAATTACAACTGACCGAACTAAAAAATGACATTCATGTTTTACGTTCAATCCAGTCTCAAGACAAACGCGCTGAAGCAAAAAAAGAATTGATTCCAAAGCACATGCCTTATGTGTTGGGTGTCGTTCAGTCAGGCGCAAAAGTTGAACAAGATGAAGTGATCACCACCATCATGCTGTGGTGCTTTGACTGTGGCTTGTTCAATCAAGGATTAAGCCTTGCTGAATATGCTTTAGAACAGAACTTAAAAATGCCTGATTCATTTAGTCGCAGTACTGCAAGTATTGTTGCTGAAGAAATTGGCAATGCTGCTCACAAAACCTATCAGGATGGCCAAGTATTTAAACTTGATGTTCTTGAAAAAGCGGATCAACTGACTGCCAACCATGATATGCACGACCAGATCCGTGCCAAATTATATCTGGCAATTGGTCGGACTTTCTTGCAGTTAGACCGTGGATCCGAAGCAGTAGCATTTATCAAAATGGCGATTGCAAAAAATAAAAACTGTGGCGGTAAAACAGATCTTAAAAAAGCTGAAAAGCTCTACAAAGAACAATTACAAAATTCACCTGAACCCATGCTGAATGCAGATGGTTCACAGGTCGTCGATGACCAAGGCAACTTGCAATTTCATCCGACGTAACGAGTGCCCCGCGCCAACCGAGGGGCAGAATTGACGATGTAATGACATTTTTATGTGTAATTACAAACTCAATTCTCCACCCCTCAACTATTTGAGAATGACAATGACCGGACTAATTGCAAACGGCAACCGCAACAATGAAGATGTTGTCATCACCAGTGAAGATTTCTTTCCTGAAATTTCTTCAAAAGCCATTCGTGAAAAATTGCGCTTTGATAGTAGTGTCACCAATGAGCGTTTAATCCCTGCCATCGAATCAGCCATCATTGAAGTGAATGATCAACTTGAATCTCTCACATCAAAAGCAGCCACACTTGCCCAACTCAGCACAAAAACCATTACTTCAGGTACTACCACAAAACCGATTACTGAAGTTTTATATTTCCGTGCCGTTGCTGCAGCTGTTGGTGCTGAACTGAATGAACAATATCGCGCTTATGACACCACAAATAATGGTGGCCAAAAAGCTGATGAATTGACACCAACCATTGATGACTATCGTCGTGATCTGCGCTTTGCCATTCGTGATTTAAAAAAAATTCGTCGTTTGAATGTGGAGCTGGTCTAAATGAAAACTGTTTATGCCCTTCAAGATGACACGGTTGACGCTATTTGTTGGCGCAATTATGGACGTTCATCTGGTGTGGTCGAAGCAGTACTTGAAGCCAATCCACATCTGTCTGCATTTGGTCCATTTCTTCCGATGGGTACCAAGGTTCAGTTACCAGAAATTCAAACCCAACAAAATAAAACGCAAAGCATTCAGCTTTGGGACTGAGAACAAAAATATGGCTGAACCAACCACATCAACCACTGTCGCAATTACCGCTTCTGCAGGATTGGTATCACTCCTTCCATTCGTGAATGGTGATGCACTGTTTGGTGCCGTAATTGGTGCAGCATTTTTAGCATTTACCCAAGAGTCACTGAGCTATGGAAAACGTATTTTTTCGCTCATGTTATCCATTGCCCTGGGCTATGCATTAGCACCTGAAATTTCCAATCGTACAGGTATAAACAGTCACACGGTGATCGCTTGTTTCACCAGTATGTTTGCTTTACCGGTATTGGTTAAAGTCATGACGTGGGTCAATAAATCCACCCTGACAGAAATATTCAATACCACTTCAAAGTTCTTTTCTGCCCTGTCCAATACCTTTGGAAAGGAGAATAAAAAATGATGCAACTTATGTTGTCGCCATTGGCGCAGACTATTTTCTCAATCATTGCCGTGCTTTGTTATGTGGCATGTGCATTTCGTATTTTATGTTTTGACCGCCTTCACCTGCAGTCATGTTCGTTACGATTATTCGCAACTGTTTTGATTGGTGCATTCCTGGCACAAAGCATTCACATCATTTTCATCAAGGATCCAGTCACGATATGGGATTCAATTCTTGCTGTATTCCTATTGATCTTTATTTTTCGCAGTAAAGGCAATGTCGTTTCAATGTTACGGAGCACCCCATGAGTATTTTAAAAATTGGATCTAAAGGTTTAGCCGTCATTGAATTGCAAAAGCTACTCATCAAAGCCGGCATGACAGGAAAAAATAAAAAGCCACTTTCAGCTGATGGTGACTTTGGTGAAAATACCGAATATGCCGTCATTCAATTTCAGAAATTAAAAAACCTGAAAGTCGATGGCTTGGTCGGTGACTACACATTAAAAGCATTACGTGGCGAAGACACCAGTAAACTTTTAAAAGAAAGTGATCTGGTCGCAGGTGCAAAACGTTTATGTGTACCGGTCATCGTGATCAAAGCGATTGCTGAAGTTGAAACACTGGGTGAAGGTTACTTGCCAAATGGTAAACCGAAAATCTTATTTGAACGTCATCGCATGTATTTCTATTTGAATCAGAAATTCGGCAAAACCAAAGCCAATGCATTGATGGCCAAACATCCGAATATTGTGAATACAAAAACAGGTGGTTATCACGGTGGATCTGCTGAGTACACACGTTTAAGTCAAGCAAAACAGCTTGATGAATCGTGTGCGTTGCAATCTGCTAGTTGGGGCCGTTTTCAGCTGATGGGTGAGAATTGGAAAGACCTTGGCTATAAATCTGTGCAAGATTTTGTGGCTCAACATGAACAAAGTGAAAGCCTGCAGTTTGAAGCATTCCTTCGTTACTGTGAAAACAAGTCTGGTGAAGTGGATGATAAGCATTGGAAGTTGATCGATGCATTACGTCAAGAAAATTGGCATGTGGTTTTTACACTGTATAACGGTCGAAATTATAAAAAATTAGGCTATGACAGCAAATTTTTACGTGTGATGAATCGCCTCGATCCAAACTATAAGAGTGCTAAAGCTGCATGAAAAAGCCACATCATTTAAGAGAATATCTATTAAAAGCGATTCCTGATCTAAGCCCAGATCAGGACCGCTTACTAATTTTTGCAAACCAAGGCAGCTTGCGAAGCACGATGGCAGGCGGTTTTAGTTTTGAGCAGTCATATACGCTTGATGTCATTATCACAGATTATGCAGGTGATATTGATGTGATTGGTGTTGTGCTGTTCACATGGATTGCAGAACATCAATCTGAGCTCATGGCCAACCATGAAAAAGGCAAACAGTCGATCACCTTTGAAGCTGAATTAATTGATAACAGTAAATACGATATCAACTTTCAAATTCCACTGACTGAACGTGTCATTGTGAAAAAGAATGCCGAAGGAAAGCTTGAATTAAGTTATCCGGCTGAACCGCAATACACACCATTTGAAAAACCTACAAACGTCATACTGACTGATTCATCCGGTCATGAATTGGCATCATGGACCACAGCTGAAAAAGAAGGTTATTCAATGGCGTTTATGCCACCAGGTAAAAATCCATGAGCAGCAATGTACTTGAATTGGCTAATTATCTTCAGCCGTTATTAGAACGGCTGTCGATGGGTGAACGTGCAAGACTTGCCAAACAAATTGGTCGTGATTTAAGAAAAAGCCAAGGAAAGCGAATTTCTGAACAGAAAAATCCTGACGGATCTAGTTATACCCCACGACGTAAACGCCTACGTGAGCAAAAAGGCAAAATCAAAAGAAAAATGTTCACAAAAATAAAGAATACGAGCAATTTAAAAGTACTAAGCAATGCAGATTCTATTGCAATTGGCTTTGTCGGTCGTGTCGCTAGAATTGCACGTGTGCACCAGGACGGTTTAAAAGATCGTGCAGAAAAAGGTGCACCAGATGTGGTCTATCCAAAACGTGAATTACTTGGTTTTACCGAACAAGATATTAAATTGGTTGAAGATTCATTCCTAAAACATATCAAACTTTAAATTCTTTCATCTTGTGAAAATAGGTTTATACAACTTTACTCAGCTGAAATGTAGAAATCTATAAAGCAAAGTGTTGGCATGAGTGCTGACCTTAATCGTCGTCTTGAAAATCTAATTCGTTTTGGAACTATCAAGACCATCAACCCGTCTAAACCAATTCCACGAGTCATTGTTAATCTTGGCGATATCGACACGCCTGAAATTCGCTGTATGAATGTACGCTCAGGTGCAGATGCCACGTGGGATATGCCATCGGATGGTGAAGAATGCGTGGTTGTATCACCTTGCGGTGAAATTGGTCCAACAAGTTTTGTCTTGTACGGCTTTTATAACGACGACCACCCTGCACCGTCTGATGATCTCAATCAAAAAATCCGCATGTTTGCTGACGGCTGTGTCATCGCTTATGACGTATCAGCCCATCATCTGTCTGCAATTTTACCAAGTGGCGGTACTGCTGTTTTGACTGCTGATGGTGGTGTCATTGTGAATGGAAATACAACTATTAATGGTGATTTAACCCTGAATGGTAATCAAACCACCAATGGCAGCACAGTCATTAGTGGCAATCACACCGTAGGTGGCAGTCAACTGGTGCAAGGATCCAGTCATTCAACCGGTCATTTCAGCACTGAAGATGATGTCACTGCAGGCGATATCAGCCTGAAAAATCATAAGACCTCAGGTGTTCAACCTGGTTCGGGAACTTCTGGAGAACCAATTCCATGATGTCACGTGAGCAAGGCGCAATGGTTGCCGATGAATTAGATCAGATCCGTCAATCTATCCACGATATTTTGACCACGCCAATTGGCTCACGTGTCATGCGTCGTGAATATGGTTCGCTTATTCCACAGCTGATTGATGCACCCTTTAATGAAATTACGGCATTACAGCTTAAAGCTGCCACAGCAAATGCCATTTTGCAGTGGGAAACACGTGTCATGCCAAATTCAATTTCTCTCTATGAATCTGAAGGTGGTCGTCATGTTCTTGATTTAGATCTGACCATGACTTCAAACAATCAGAACCAATCTTTAAAAATCCCATTGGATCTTGGTGCAACTTTATAAGTGATCAACAAATGGCAAATTCAAATTTAACCGCAATTGATTTATCACAGCTGAATCCACCTGATGTGGTGCGTCAGATTGATTTTGAGACCATTTTAAAAGAAGGTCTTGAAGACTTTTATCAGCGCATGGAAGAAGTTCAGCCAAATTTTCCACGTTATCTTGAGTCAGATCCAGCCATGAAGCTGGCTGAAGCTTTTGCTTATCGTGAAATGTTGGTCCGTAAAGAATCTAATGAACAAGCTTTAGCAGTACTGCTTGCATTTGCAAAAGACAATGATCTTGATCACAAAGCAGCTGAACGAAATCTTCAACGTCGAATCATAAGCCCAGCCACAGAAAATACACCTGAAGTCAAAGAATCTAATGATTCTTTGCGTAAACGTGTGCAACTTGCACCTGAAGGTCAAACGACTGCTGGCAGTGAAGGATCATATATTTTTCACGGTTTAAATGCTGACCCACGTGTCAAAGACATTTACCCATACGCCCCATTAGATGAAACCGGCAATCCAGCTGGCATTTGCAATATTTATGTTCTTTCAAATGAAAGTGATGGTACTGCACCAGAAGATTTACTCAATGTTGTAAGTGCTGCACTAAATGCGAAGTCAGTACGACCTTTGACAGACAAGCCAATCATTTATTCAGCATCGATTTTAAATTACAGCATTGATGCTGAGATCTTTATTGATGAAGGTCCAGATGAAAATATTGTCTTAGACAGCTGCTATAAGGCAGCCCAAGAATATACAAAAAAAAGTCACTCATTTAATGACGGCATTTCTCTATCAGGAATTTATCAAGCATTGCATCAGCCTGGTGTTAGTCGAGTCAACCTGATTTCACCTGCAGGCAATATCGATACATCCATTGGTCAAGTGGCTTTTTGCACTGGCATCAATATTGTGAGGGCAACTGTATGAATAAGCTCTTGCCCCCAAACTCCACCAAGTTTGAAATGAATTTTGAAGCTGCATTTGCACGTGTTTCAAATGTTGAAATCAATATTCGCAGCTTTAACGATCCACTGACTGCACCAGTTGAAGTGTTGCCCTGGTTAGCTTGGGAACGTTCAGTTGATGTGTGGAATAAAAGTTGGTCAGATGCACAGAAACGCCAAGTGATTAAGACGTCACTGTATAACCATTCGATTAAAGGCACAGTTGAATCACTTGAAGTTGCTTTGAATTCGTTAGGCTTTCCAGTGATTGTCCAGGAATGGTTCAACATGGTGCCCGTCGGCAAACCATATACATTCAAGCTATACATCCAAACCAGTCAAGACAGCGTTTCTGTCACAGATTACAAAGAATTATTCAAGGTCGTTCGTGCTTATAAAAATTTACGTTCGCACTTAGTTGATACCACTGTCTTATTAGAAAGCCCATCAAACTTACAAGTGAATGCTATGACACAGGCTGGTCATGAATCTGAGTTTGTGAAATCTGCAGGTGGCTTGCATTTAGATGGTACTTGGGCTTTGGACGGTACTAAAAAATTGAATGGAGTAAATATGTAATGCCAAATATTGAAGGTCAAAAACGATGGTCCGCAGTACGTTTGCTTGAAACACATGAATTGGCACGTGGCGGTTTCAATGGGAATTTAAATGAACAAGCAAAAGCCCTTGCTGACCGTACTGAATTTTTAAATCAGGAAAAGGCGAGTAAATCTGAAATTGTTCAGGGCGTTTTTGAATTTGGGACTTATGCAGAATTTAATGCAGCCAAAGCGACTTTACCATTGAACTGTACTGTAGTGATTGGTCAAGAAAATACCACTGGTACTGGAACATGGGGAATTGGGAATAATCGCTGGAACGGTATAAATTTAGAGAAAAGCTATGATCCGATTGAAAAGGCAAAAAAATATGTTCACACCGCACTAATCAATTACGATCAACTGACAGGCGAGTTGAGTAATTTTGGATTAGTTCGCGGAAATATTCGAACAGGGGGTATTGACGCAGATACAAGTACAGATACACACAAAAAAACAGATTATATTAGCGTCAATGCTGGCGATGTTATCGAACTACGAAGCGATGATTATCTCTACAATCCTACTTTTTATGATGAAAACAAAGTATTTATATCATCACCAAACACTTGGCTGACTACATCTTCAAAATTTACAGCTGCTCAAAAAGGTTTTGTACGCCTCGCATTTAAACGAGTTGATGAAGGATTAATTAATCAGACTGTATGCGATTGGGCTGTTATCCAACCAAATGACGTAACTTTCGTGAAGCAAAGAAAACATATTGCAGACAAATTAATTTCCACAAATCACTTATCGGATGAACTTTTAGAACGCTTAATTAGCAGAACTATAGAAGTAAAGGAGTTTGAAAAGTTTTTAGGAAATATTGTCTCAAGTAATGGTGCAAACGGTTCGACAACAACGTCAACACATGTTCATCGTACCGACTTCATAAAAGTGAATATCGGGGATAAACTTAGTCTTACTAGCTCACAATATTTATATTGTCCATTCTGGTATGACGAAAATCAAAACTTTATTTCTTCAACTGGTACGTGGTCAACTGCTGAAATAACTGTAGCACAAGCAGGATATGTAAGATTTACAACTAAACAAGCTGACAATGGTGCTGAGATTATTGATTTGCCCAACATAAATTGGATAAAACTAACGAGACCTGTAGGTGCTTTTGTAAGAAATTCAAGTGAGATAAGTGATCAGATCATTAAACCTAGTCATTTGTCTAGCGAAACACTCGCTTTAGTCGGAGGTGGTGCTGCTGCTGTAACCCAGTGGCTTGGCAAAAAGTGGCTAAGTCTCGGAGATAGTATTACGGCACGTGGTTGGTATCAGCCTCACGTTGTATCTGAACTAGGTTTAGCATCGTATGTCAACTTTGGCGTTGGTGGGACAACACTTGCTAGAAAGACAGCATCAGACACAACAGCTATGTCTGTTCGTTATGAAAGCATGGATGCAACAGCAGATTTAATCACAGTATGGGGTGGCGTGAATGACTTTGGTTATGCATACGGTTCTAACACAGGTACAGTGCTAGGAACTATGGGTGACACATCTATTGATACAGTTTACGGTGCACTAAAAACGATTATTGAAGGACTCATCACAAAATATCCGCTTGCAAAAATTGCTTTCATCATCACACCGCCTGTTTCAAACGGCATGGGGATGCGTTCTCCAAATGCGAAAGGATTTAGGTTAGAGCAGTATTGTCAAGCTGTACGTGAAGTCTGTGAATATTATTCAATCCCATATCTTGATCTGTATAAGCAGTCAGGGATCAATGAAAAAAATATCAATATTATGACGAGCAATATTGGTGGAACAGCACCTGATGGCTTACATCCGAGTGCAATTGCTATGCAGAGGATTGCTAAAAAAATGTCTGCATTTTTAAGAGATATTTAGTTCAACGAATTTGGAATATGATCAATGTACAAAACAATCTACACTTCTATCGGATTATCACTTGTTGCTCAGGCAGTAAGCCAAAATAAGACTATTGAAATCACCCACTTTGCCGTGGGTGATGGCAATGGCAATACCATTGAACCGAATGAAAGCATGCGTCAATTGGTTCGTGAAAAATATCGTGCAACCATCAACCGCATTTATCAAGATCCTGAAAACGAAAACAAATACACTGCTGAAATGATTATTCCAGTGACTGTTGAAGGCTTTGTGGTTCGTGAAATCGCGCTATTTGACCGCAATGGAAACATGGTGCTAGTCGGCAATACACCTGAGGTTCATAAACCAACATTGGCAGAAGGTGTCACACAAGATTCTGTTTATCGAATTCCATTTGTGATTTCAAATCCTGAAGTACTTGAATTAAACTTCGACCCCAATGTGATTATCGCAACGCATCAATGGATCCTGAATACACTGACCCCTGCAAATATGTTTCCAGGCGGTACCATTGGCCAAGTACTCAAGAAAAAAACCAATGCCGATGGTGATACAGAATGGGCAGATGCTGGATCTGCTGAAGTATTCGTCAACACGATTGAAGAAGAACAGTCATTAGTGGCTGATCAACTCATTGTCGATCTGAGTGAAACCACCACCACTGGCGCTGCTGTCTATATCAATGGCGACCGTATTACCAATAAATCCGGTGCTGACGGTTGGCTTGCAACGACAGCCACACGGATCACTTTAGGCAAAGCTTATCCTGGTGCAAAAATCCTGATTGTTCAAAATGAACCACTAGGTGCAGCACCCTATCCCTTGGCACAAAAAAATAATCTTTCAGATGTTTTAAATAAGCCGTTGGCACGTCAAAACTTGGGTGTCATGAGTGCAGATGAAGCAAAATTTAATGACTGCCCTCCTGGTACTGTCATCACTTTGGCTTCACAGAATATCCCGACCGGTTATCGATTATTAAAATGTAATGGTGCCGCTTATTCACGTACCGCATACGCAGAACTATTTGCAGCCATTGGCACACTCTATGGTGCAGGTGATGGCGTAAATACCTTTAACGTGCCTGATGCACGTGGTGAATTTCCACGCTTTGCTGATGATGGTCGTGGCATTGACGCTGGTCGTGTCGTGGGCAGTAAACAGACTCAGCAAGTACTAAAACATAAACATTTAAGTTTTGGTGAAGCTACTGGTGGATGGATTTTTGGAAATTCATTAACTCGTGGACATATGGGTACCCATGGCGGTTTAGACCGTGACAATTATCTGTATTTTACAAATGACGGTACCGAATACTTAGATCAAAATCCGAACCCAACAGGTACGGTCGGCAATGAAAACCGTCCACGTAACATCGCTTTACTTGCATGTATCCGCTATTAAGGAATGAAACATGAATCAGATTATCGTGTATCAAACCAATTATTCAGGTCTATTTGTCGGTGAAACGTTGGCAGACGAATCACCGCTTGAACCTGGTGTATTTGCCATACCTGCAGGTTGTGTCGAGACGGCACCACCTGAAAGTTGGCAAGAAGATCAATGGCCACGTTGGAATGGCTTTAAGTGGGAACTGATCCAAAAGCCTGAAGTTCAGCAGGTAGTATCGCCTGAAGAAAAATTGGCTGAGTTTTTGGCACAAAATCCAGATGTCATGTCTTTAATTAACGCCAAATAGTTCGTAATTGTATAAACCTAGTTTCACAATTTCCGAAACTTAACACTGCCTTAAACTAATGCAAGCCTGTCTATTGAATTAAAACCTCCAATAACAGGCTTTTTTTATGGCAGATTATCACCACGGTCTGCGTGTCTTAGAAATTAATGAAGGCACCCGACCAATCCGAACCATTGCAACTGCTGTTCAGGGCTTAGTTGCGACTGCAGAAGATGCAGATCCACTTGTATTCCCACTGGATACACCAGTACTACTCACCAACATTCAAGCTGCTGTGGCCAAAGCTGGCACATCAGGCACATTAAAAACTGCACTTCAAGCGATGGCCAATCAAACCAATTCACTTTGTGTGGTGGTTCGTGTGGCAGCTGCTGCAGAAGAAGCTGCCCAAACTGCAAATGTCGTGGGTACAGTAACTGCACAAGGCAAATACACTGGCTTAAAAGCACTACTCACAGCAAAAACCAAGTTGGGTGTTCAGCCACGTATCATTGGCGCACCTGGTCTTGATACTCAAGCAGTAGCCACTGAACTTGCTGTCATTGCACCAAAACTTCGTGCCTTTGCTTATGCCTATGCATGGGGATGTCAAACCAAAGAAGAAGTCGTGGCGTATCGTGATGCATTTTCTTCACGTGAACTCATGATCATTTGGCCAAACTTTGTGGCGTTTAATGTCGATACAGCACAAACCGAAACCGTTCCAGCTGTGGCATGTGCCATGGGCTTACGTGCCAAGATTGACAATGAAATTGGTTGGCATAAAACCTTATCCAACGTAGCCGTTCAAGGTGTCACTGGTATTGATGCTGATGTGACTTGGGATTTACAAGACCCTGCAACGGATGCCGGCTATCTCAATAGCAATCAAATCACCACGCTCATTCAACAAGATGGCTTCCGTTTCTGGGGATCACGTACTTGTTCTGACGATCCTTTATTTCCATTCGAGAACTACACACGTACTGCACAAATCATGGCAGATACGATTGCTGAAGCGCATATGTGGGCAATCGATAAACCAATGCATCCGTCATTGGTCACAGACATGATTGAAGGGATCAAGTCAAAACAGCGTGAATGGACTCGTCTTGGTTATCTCATGGGTGGCGATTCTTGGTATGACCCTGAATCAAACAGCAAAGAAACACTGAAAGATGGTCAGCTCAATATCGACTATGACTACACACCAGTGCCACCGCTTGAAGATCTTCGTTTCCGTCAGCGCATCACAGACAGCTATTTGGCTGATTTCGCTGCTTCGATTACAGCATAAGGAATTAACGCATGGGATTACCTAGCAAACTCAAGAACATGAACCTTTTTAATGAAGGTGCAAGTTATTTAGGTGAAATCAAAACTGTGGTTTTACCTAAATTAGGTCGCAAGACTGAAGACTACCGTGGTGGCGGTATGAATGGCACGGTCAAGACAGACATGGGTATGTCTGATGATGGCTTGGTGCTTGAATCCACATTCGGTGGTTTAGACCTGCTCACATTACGCCAATACGGTATGGAAAAGATCGATGGCGTGTACATGCGTTTTACTGGTGCTTATCAACGTGATGACACTGGTGAAGTCGATGCAGTCGAAGTCGTGGTTCGTGGTCGTCATGAAGAAATTGATGGCGGTGATTCTGAACCAGGTGAAGACACTGAACATAAAGTCGTGACCAACTGTGTGTACTACAAACTGACAGTCAACGGCAAAGTTGAAGTCGAAATTGACATTCTAGGCTTCAAAGAAGTGATTGACGGTGTTGATCGCTTGGCCAAGCAACGTAACGCTCTCGGCATTTAAGTTTTCCTACCCTTGCATGAACAACGTTTTGTGCAAGGTTTTTTTAATTTGTCACTTTTTAGGAATGCAACATGAATACACAAGATCAAGACAACGTTCAAAACTTGACTGAAGATCAAGCCCTGAATCAAAAATCGATTCAAAACCCAAATGAAGAAACCGTTCAGCTAGAACAGTTCATTCAATTTGGCGGTACCACAATCACAGAAATCAAAATCCGCAAACCCAATGTGAAAGCACTCAGCGGTGTCAGTTTACAAGCCATCTATCAGCACGACGTAAACGCATTAATCAAAGTTTTACCACGTGTTACGACACCAGCACTGACTGCACAACAAGTGCTTGAACTGGATCCAGTGGACTTCGCACAGCTTGGAGGTCACTTGGTCACTTTTTTGTACCCGAAGGATCTGCAGAAAGCGATCAAAGAGGAACAGCAATAAAACTGGTCGATGAAGTAGATGAAGCAATTGCCAATATTGCATGCATCTTTCATTGGCCACCCAGCGCATACGATGACATGGACATTATCGAATTAACTAAATGGCATCACCTTGCGCTGAAGCGTCACCAAACCAACGTGTAAACGAGTCCACCAATGTCAAAACTAAAATTAGAAGTCCTATTCAACGCTACTGACAAAGTATCTGGACCCATCAAAACAATCATTGGTGGCTCAAAATCTATGGCTGCTGCATTAAAGAAAACCAATGGTGAGCTGAAGGACCTTGAAGCACAACAGCGCAAAATCTCAGGTTTCCGTCAGCTCACAGCACAGTCTGAAAAAACAGCTCAGGCTTTGGCCAAAAATAAACAGACCATTGCTGAATTAAAACAAGCCTTAAAGATTAATCCTGAAGCACAGGAAACAGTGACCGCTTTGGCACGTGCTGAAGCTGCTCATAAACGCCTGATGGCAGTGCAAAAAGGTCAAAGTAAAGAATTGACTGGCATGGCACAGGAATTCAACAAAGCTGGCATTCAGATGGACCGGCTGAATGAGGAAGAATCGGATCTCAAAAATAAGATTCATCTGACTACTATGGAGCTAAACAAACAAAAAGAAGCCTTAGGCAAACATGAAGTTGCTCAAAAGAATTATGAAAAGATGCAGGCACGAATGGGCAAAGCCAATGAACTTGCTAAAAAAGGTTTAATGATTGCCGGTGCTGGTGCTGCATCACTAGCAGTACCAGTCAAAATTGCTATCGATTATGAGTCAGCCATGGCGGATGTGGCTAAAGTCGTGGACGGTTTAAAAGATGAAGCCGGTAAAATTACACCAGCTTATAAACTCATGTCAGATCAGATTGTTGAAATGACCACACGTCTGCCAATGGCAGCCAAAGATATTGCAGCCATTGTTGCTGCAGGTGCTCAGTCTGGTATTGCTAAAAATGAGTTACTTGGCTTTGCCGAGTCTGCAGTAAAAATGGGTGTCGCGTTTGACATCACTGCAGATCAGGCAGGTCAAAGCATGGCAGAAATGCGTGCAGCATTTAAACTGACACAGCCACAAGTGGTCGCACTTGCTGACCGCATCAACTACCTGGGCAACACATCACCGAACAAAGCCGACAAGATCATGGAAGTCGTTCAACGGATCGGTGCATTAGGTGAAGTCGGTGGTTTCGCATCGAGCAGCATTGCTGCTATGGCTGCATCACTGACATCGGTTGAACCTGATGTTGCTGCAACGGGTATCAAGAACATGATTCTTGCATTGACCAAAGGAGAGTCAGCCACCAAAGGTCAGTCTGCAGCATTTAAAAAATTGGGCTTGGACAGTGTTCAAGTGTCCAAAGATATGCAGAAAGATGCTGAAGCAACTGTGGCGAAGGTCATCGAGGGGATTCAAAAACTCGAAAAACATGAACAGGTGGCGATCACCAATGAACTGTTTGGCTCTGAAGCTTTGCCTATTGTGATGCAATATTCACAAGGTCTAGACACACTCAAAAAGAACTTAAACGCTGTGTCAGATGCCAAAGTCTATGCTGGATCGATGGAAGCTGAATATGCTGCTCGAGCAGCAACAACAGCCAACAATATTCAATTAGCCAAGAACCATATGGCAGCCTTAGGCATCACCATCGGTAATGTTTTATTACCTGGTGTGAATTCTATGATTGGCAGCTTTAATGGTGTCATGAGTGCCGTTCAAAAATGGTCACAGGCGAACCCTGGTCTGTCATCCGGTTTAGTCAAAATTGCTATTGGTGCCATTGCCATTGTAGGTGGTCTGTCTGCCCTATCCATTGGTTTAATTGCTGTTTTTGGTCCAATGATGATGGTTGGTCGTGCATTTGGTGTGGTCGCTATGGCAGCACGTGCCATGAGCATGGCTTTACTCACCAACCCAATTACATGGATTGTACTTGCCATTGCCGGTGCTGCATTCCTGATCTATAAGAATTGGGCCCCTATATCAGGATTCTTTGTTGGTATTTGGAATACCATCAAAACAGCGTTCAATGGCGGTATCCGTGGCATTTCAGCACTGATTATCAATTGGAGTCCAATCGGACTATTTTATTCAGCATTTGCTGGCGTATTACGTTGGTTCGGCATTGATCTTCCTGCGAAGTTCACTGGCTTTGGTGCCATGATTTTAGAAGGATTGAAAAACGGTATTTTATCCAAAGTAAATGCCGTCAAAGATGCCATCACCGGTGCTGTTAGTGGTGTCATTGATAAAGCCAGGGGCATTCTAGGCATCCATTCACCTTCACGTGTCTTTATGGGTATTGGTGGCTATACCATGCAAGGTATGGCCAACGGTATTGCCAATGCCAACAACTTACCAGTGGCAGCAACCACCACAGCCACACAAGGTGTTGTAGATACAGCAGTCAAAACTAAACCAGTCAAACCAATCTCAATGGGTGGTGGATCTGCCAAATCATTTGTCAGCAATGACACCATCAACATCACCATTCAAGCCAAAGATGGTTCATTTGTGAAAGGTACTGCTGAAGCCTTACGTCAGGAATTACAACGTGTCGCGCAAGAAGAACAAAATGCAAAACGTAAATTTTTAACAGACACGGAGTAATCACACATGATGATGGCTTTAGGCATGTTCGTATTTTCACTACGCACTGCCTCATATCAAGAATTAAAACGTGTTACCAACTGGCGACATCCATCCAATAGCCGTGTTGGTGCTGCACCGGCTTATCAGTTTGTGGGCAAGGGTGAAGACACCATCACTCTGCAAGGGGTGATTTATCACGAGATAACCGGCAGTCGAAATACTTTAGATATCGTGCGTCAAATGGGTGACACCGGTAAAGCCTATACCCTCATCGAAGGCACAGGCAAAATTTATGGCTTGGTGATCATCAATGATCTGGAAGAAGGCAAAACCTTTTTCTTCAAAGATGGTGCAGCACGTAAAACAGAATTCACCATCAAACTGACCATCGTTCGCGACTGGCAACCCAGCATTTTGGGCACACTGGTTGGCATGGGCATTGGTGCACTGAATAGGATCTTGTAATGCTTAAACAGGCTTTAAATTTTGCAAATAATGCCATCAGTGCATATGAGAACTTGACTGAATACCCAACACCCATATTTCGTGTTGAAGTCGATGGTGTGGACATTTCACCGCAAATGGCCACACGTTTAATGTCGCTAACAGTCAAAGATAATCGTGGCTTAGTTGTCGACACTGTAGACATTGAACTCAGTGATGACGATGGCATGCTGTCGATCCCACCTAAAGGTGCAAAAATTCAGGTGTGGTTAGGTTGGTCCAATACCGGTTTATTTGACAAAGGCGTGTATAAGGTTGAATCGACTTCACATCGTGGTGCTCCAGACGTGCTGTCCATTTCTGCCATGGCCAATGACGTATCTGAAGGTTTAAAACAGAAACGTGAACGCAGCTGGAATAATCAAACCATTCAGCAAATCTTTGACAAGATCGGTGATGAATATGAACTAAAAGTCATAGTTCATGAAAAATTTGCGTCCAAAGTTATTAAATACATTGCTCAGAATGAATCTGATGCAAATCTCATTACTCGAATTGCCGATGAACAAGATGCCATTGCGACTGTGAAGAATGGTCATCTGATTTTACTGCCACGTGGTGCAAGTCAGACTGTTTCAGGTTTAGCCTTACCACGCAAAATCATCACCCGGGATGAAGGCGACCAGCACAACTACACCAATGGTACTGGTACCGACAACATCACTGGTGTCAAAGCCTATTACTATGCAGAAGGCAAGGCTAAAAAACTGCATGTCTTTGTGGGTGACAGTGAAGACAACTTAAAAGAAATTCGCTATGTGCATCGGGACAAGACCACTGCAGAATTGGCTGCCAATGCCGAATACAACCGATGCAAACGGACTGCACAAAAGCTGACTTATGCTTTGGCCAAAGGAGATCCAACGCTGATCCCTGAACAGGAATTTGAGTTCAACGGATTAAAGCCTGAAATTGACGACATCATTTGGCTGGGTACCAACATCACCCATACTTTAAATGACAGTGGCTTGACCACTTCTGTTGAATTGGAAGTGCAGCTGCCCGATGCAGATGACGTGTCGACCTTGTTTGAAGGCAGGGAAGAAAAAACGGAAGAAGAAAAGCAAGCCAAAAAGAAAAAACGCACAGGTAAAAATTATGCCGAATATACCGGTGTAATCGCGTATTACAGTGAAGGTGGCAAGTCCATCAAACTGACCTCTGGTGATCAGTCCAAACCTTTAAAGCTTACGCATATTTATAAGTCTAAAAAGACTGCGACCAATGCCTTAAAACGAGAACAGGCAAAAATTGATAAATATAAAAAATCAAAATAAAAAAAATCCCGACTTTGGGGTGAAGTCGAGATCAAATGGGTTTAATTAAAATAACGATATTTGATTATTTTTACAACATTTTATTTAGATATATCGTAATTTTGTTATATATTTGTATGAATAAATTTTGATCCAAAGGTGCAATATGTCTAGACCTTCACGTACTAAATGCCCACATTGCGGTTCAAGTTTCCCTATCCGAAACAGTGTCGAATTAAATCCACTTTTACGACGTTTCCACGCTCAGTGTTCAAATGTTGAATGCGGTTTTACTGCACAAGGTTTTTTTCAGATTGAATTTGAACTATCACCATCGGGCATTCCTAACCCAGAAATAAACCTCCCCCCTTCCCCACATAAAAATAAGAATCCACAGGTCTCACATGTCTAAAAAATTTGATATCGCCCAACAAAATCAATTGGATCAAGTTCTCGTGGTACCACGTGATTACAGCACACCATCACTTGCTGAATGTGAACAATGCGGTAATGACATTCCACCAGAACGACAAAAGCTAGGTGCAGTCACTTTATGCATTGAATGTAAAAGTTTGGAAGAACGCTATGCCAATCGTTATCGCTGATACATCAGATCCAATCGAATGCCCCTGCCCTGAATGCACATCACAAGATTAATAAGCAAAGGAAAAATAAAAATGGACCAACAAACTGCACTGATTTTAATTGTTGTAAACCTATTGGCTGCCGTGGTACTCATCATCTGGTACTTGTTCGATCGCTATACCAAACGCATTGAAAGCTTAATTCAGCAAAATAACAAACCAAGCTGTGCATTTATTCAAACCCAAACCAAGCGTAAAGGATAAAAATAATGTGGCTCTATCCTTTTTTAGTCGGTGCTTTAGTGGGTGTAATGAGCAGTGCTTTATTATTTCTTCACATAGTAGGATGGTTTTAAAAAAACGGTTATAATAACAACAGGATGACAGCAGAATAATCAATATGCTGTGCAGGGCTTGACCTGATCAGGCATCCTTTAAAAGCCCCACATGGGGCTTTTAATATATATAGAGGGCATTCAATGAAAAAGTTTATCGCAGCAGTGGCAGCAGCTTTTATTTCTGCATGCAGCAGTACACCAGAATATCAAACAGTAGAAGTGACAGCAGATCAATTTGGGGATAAATGGCCACTGACTGTGGATAAGGGAACCTTACACTGTGAACCACCAACACGGATTGTATTTACTGCACCAGATGGGCAGAAGTATGGTGTTAATGGATCAGCAGCAAATGATTATGTCACCATCTTAGAGATCACCAAAGATCATAAGATCGATATCGGCACAACGTTTAAAATGGATCCATCAATTTTGATCGAAGAAGGCATGAAGCTCTGTCAAAAATAAAATTGAATAAAAGCTCCAATTTTTGGGGCTTTTTTATGCTCCCCTATTGACCTATAAAATGATTCACTGATACAGTCTATACCACTACAGCAAAATCTGTGGTCAGGCGTAGGAACCTGAAATATTTGACATAAGGCGCAAAAAGTCCGCCCTCGGACTATTTTTTTGCGTAAAATTCGGCTGTGCCTTTATGGTAGGCTGGATGGTGAGATCGCATAGGCGATTTGCCGTTCCTTATGTCACGGTATTCCTACCGCCATTCAGTCTGCCACCATTACCGTAGGAAGTAATGGTGTCAAGTTTCAAAACTGACATAAGGAATTAGCAAATGAAAACATTCGCTTCTACGCATTCGTGCACTCAAAATAACGTACGTGAACACTCCCCTATTTACGATCTAGCTGCATACGAAAAACGCCAGCGCAAACTTAAACGTAAACAAATTTTTAAAAACATCTTAGACACCACCGTGTTCTTTTCAGCATGTTCTATCGTCTTCTCATTATTATTTTGGGGAGTATGAGCCATGAATGCACAATCCAATAACGATGTTCACGAAGAAATTTTGATCAACCTGATTGAGTTAGATCATCGTTTAAGCTTTTTAAGCAAAGTTGAAGTTTCCAGTGGGGAAGTTTTGAAACGTGAAGAATTAAACGCTTTGTTTAGCTCATTTAGCAGGGATATGAAAAAGATTATCGATTCTTTCCAAAGCATAGTTTAAAAGAAAGCCCTCATTTTGAGGGCTTTTTTATAATTCTACGATTATTTTTTGGCTAGAAGACATAATCTGTCGCACTAGGTATCTTTATGATCTTCCACTTTTCAATCTTTTCAATACAATGTTCAATGTTACTAAAGGAGGATAAATGTCGAACAATACCGTAAACAACAATGATGACCAAAACGAAGAAACGCTAATTGAATTAATTCACTTAAAAAACTGTCTAGGTTTGATGAGTAAAATGAAAGTCCAGGAAGGTGAACAGATTGACGCAGCAGAGATCAATTCACTATTCACCACAATGCATGCTCAAGTAAATAAAATAATTAAAAAAATTGAAATGTCATTGTAAAAAAAATGCCACCTAATCGGTGGCATTTTGTGTTGCATAGGCTTTGGCCATTCCGAGAAAACCTATTTTCGCTGTATCGTTTTTTAGTGACCGATAAGCAGAAATTACTTGGTGCTCATCTTCACTTAATTCCGTAAATCGAACACCAAACGTCACATAGAACGTATCAAACCCAGCATCTTGCAGAACCGTCAATTGGTTCTGATTCAACGGATCGCCTTGCTTTTCATAACGAACAATAGAACCTACAGCAACGTCCAATAACTCACCCATGGCTGGTTGAGTTAGCTTGAGACGCTTACGCTCCGACTTCAAACGCGCCCCGCGCTCTAAAAACTTATCATTAATCGACATTTTTACCCACCAAAGTATTGAAACTTTCGATTTATCGTAATATTATTCAGTAATACAGTGATTCACTGATGCTCTACCAACATTTTAAGGACTTGCTATGAGTAATGTCGAAAGCAGAACAAAAGCAATCATCACACACACAACTCCGAGCCGTCATCAGTTCCTGAGAGTCTGCGCTGCTGAAGCAGGAATGACAATTTCCAGCTTTACAGAAAACCTCATTTCTGAAGCTTTATCGAAAGTTGAAAAATCTGACAACCCATTTTCTGAAGCCAAAAATAAACAATAAGCCCCTGAAAAGCTTATTAGTTTACTTAATTCAAGCTAAGAGTAAACAGAATGACAACACTTCAAGAACTTTGTATAAAGCGAAAGAATCAAATTACGAACCGCAATGGTACAGAAGCCTTAAGAAAACGTATAGACCATTTAAAAACTTTGTCTGGTGAAGAACGTCAACGCTTTGCTGAAAAATTAAAAGGCTATATCGAAGCCTTATTTGAACACCAAATCATTACATTCCAAGATGCAAAGGATTGGGAATGGATTGTAGACAGCAACGTAAAAGGACTTCACTAATGTCTGATATGAAACACCGCATCATTAACCGTCTTGAAAATATGTTCAGTTTCAAGACACGTGGCGAATGGTTCCGTGAAGGTGTCTGCCCACAATGCGGTAAAAAAGAACTTTATACCCATGCCCACAACCCACGTATCGTGAAATGTGGTCGTCTGGTCAAATGTGGCTATGAAGAACACGTGAAAGATATTTGTGACGATCTATTTAAAGATTGGTCTGAATATCACCCACAAACCGACACCAATCCAAACGCTGCAGCAGATGCATTTTTATCTGAAGGTCGTGGTTTCGATCTTAAAAACTTAATTGGCAAATACACCCAGCAGTTTTATACAGATAAAGACAGCAAAGAATCATCAGCAACTGTTCGCTTTATGCTAGATGACAAAAACTATTGGGAACGTCTGATTGACCGACCAGAACGTTTTGGCAATAAAAAAGCACGCTTTAACTATGGGTTTAAAAATGCTGGCCAAGCATGGTCAGTACATGAATTAGATGAAATCTGCCGTCTAGGGGAAAAAGGCCAAGCGATCTGGATCACTGAAGGGATCTTTGATGCCATTGCACTGAGTCAGTCAGGTGTCAAAGCCATATCTTGTCTATCATGTGTCAACTACCCTTCTGCATTCTTAAAGCAAATTGCAGACCGTTGTCATGAACTCAAAATTGACAAGCCACGTTTACGCTGGGCATTCGACAATGATGCAGCAGGTAAAGGTTATACCGTTAAATGGCATGAACGTTCACGTGTTGAAGGTTGGTCATCTACTGCTGCACAACCACCGGCAAATGGCGGTAAAAAACTCGATTGGAATGACTTGTTTCAGTGGGACAAACTCAACCCTGATCAATTTCCAAAGTACAAACACTATGGTGAATTGCTCATTGCTGAAACTGCAGAAGAAGCCGGTCTTTTAATTTACAACTTCTATGAAGGTCGTCGTCATACGTTTTATTACAACCACAAATTTCGTTTGTACTGGTGGGAACTGGACTATGACAAATTCAATAAAGCAGTTCAGCACCTGGAAGACCGCAACAATGAAGCAGCAGAAAATGGTGGTCAGATTCTTACTGATAAAGAAATCCGTTCCAGTGCATTGAAGAACTGTTCAGCTGCCAAAGAAATTTGTAATGCTCAGATTGAACCGTTGTACTTCCAACGAAACGAAATCACAGATGAATCATGGTACTACTTCAAATTGCAAAGCCCTTGGGCAGAAGCAAAAACCACCTTTACTGCAGACCAAATGTCATCACGTTCAAAGTTCAAACCACGTGTCATGTCGGTCATGTCTGGTGCAATGTGGACAGGTACAGATAATCACCTAGAAACATTTATCAAACGTGAAACAGAACGTTTACGTGAAGTCAAAACCATTGATTACATCGGCTACAGCCGTGAATACCAAACCTATATCTTTGAAAAATATGCGGTGCATAAAGGGCAAATCATCCCGATCAATGAACACGACTTTTTCAAAGTAAAACGTCAGGAAATCAAAACACTGGCAAGTTCACCAGCGATCACATTGAATCCTAAAAAACAGTTTGATCCGTTATGGTGGAATGACTTCCATAAAGTCCGTGGTGCCAAAGGTATTGTGGCTTTGGCTTGGTGGATGGGTTCATATTTTGCTGAACAAATCCGTGCCATGCACAGCTCATACCCTTTTATGGAAATTGTCGGTGAAGCCGGTGCAGGTAAGTCACGTTTAATTGAAATGATGTGGAAACTTTCAGGCCGTAAAGACTATGAAGGCTTTGATGCAAACAAATCTACAAACGTGGCGGTGTACCGTAACTTTGCACAGATCGCAAACCTTCCAGTGGTCCTGATCGAAGGCGACCGAAATGACGTGAATGGTAATGCTGTTCAAAAGTCCAAATTCAGTTGGGATGAATTGAAGGATGCTTTCAACGGTCGTGCAATTCGTTCTAAAGGTCTAAAGACTGCAGGTAATGAAACATACGAACCACCGTTTCGTGGTGCAATTTTAATTTCACAGAACACGGCAATTCAGGCTTCAGAAGCAATTTTGACACGTACTTTGCACTTGTACTTTGACCGTAAAGGACAGTCACTGGAAACCAAACGCATTGTCGATGAACTGGATCGCATGGAACTTGAAGATGCATGCACGTTCATGACGCATTGCCTTCGTAATGAAGACAAAATCTTGGAGACATACGCATCAAAGTTACAGTCAATTGAAGATCACTATCATGCAATAGGCATTACTCATACACGTATTGCCCTATGTCATGCACAAGTAGCAGCACTGATCGAAGCAATGACCAAACACGTTTTACCCATCGACTTGGAAGACATGCTTGAAGCACAAGAAATGCTTGAAGACATGGCGCGTGAACGTGTTGAACAGTTAAACGGTGATCATCCTGACGTGGAAAAATTCTGGGACGCTTACGAATACCTTCAAGGCAATCGTTCACCAGAATGGGGCTTGAACCATCACCCTGCAGATGCTCAAACCGTCGCAATTAACTTAAACGAAATTTACAAAGTGGCTGCACGCAATTATCAGCAGCTGCCTGAAATCAATGAAATGAAGAAATTACTTCGCACCTCACGCAAGTACAAATTCATTGAAAGCAATAAACAGGTGTACTCAGATCGTTTCCCTGCCGATGACGTTGCAGCAGTGTCAAAAAGTCGTGAAGCACCAGGTAAACCAAGCCGTAACGTGAAGTGCTGGATCTTCACCAATCCAAATTTAGGGGCAAAAAAATAATGATTCAAAAAATTGAAAATCCATTGAATCTAGGACTTGAGCAAGTAGAAATTCTTATTACTGAGCTACAAGACAGCTTTGATAAATATTCTCAAGATTTACCTGAATTTTTATCACTGGAAGAATCTGGTTGTGCAATTGAGATCCAAACTAAAAGCGGTGAATACAGCTATAACCTTGAACAGTTAAAGCTGCTTAAAAAAGAATTTTTGGATCCATTAATGAATAGTGTGAAGGAGATTTCGTGATGCATGCTCAAACTCAAGATCAAAGCTATTACACCATGATCGCTGAACACCAGGATATTTCAGCACGTGTACTTCGCTTGCACAGCATTTTAAATCAGCATCATTGCGTTCAACACATGCCAACCGAAGCGTGCATCTTGATCAATGAAATGAAAAATATTGTTGAAACTGGCAAAGCACAGCCAGGTGGACTTGAAACTGCTGAACTCAATTTTGATTCTGATCTTCCTTTCACAGATCCAGAAGTTGCAACGGCTCATGACTTCAAAATTGGTGACACCGTTTGGGTTCCAGATGAATTTGCACGCTACAAATTGATTGTCAGCAGTCACCAGCGTTTTGAAGTAAAGCAGATCGTCGGCAATGAGCAGCTGTATGTCTGCCATATCGATAATCCGAACATTCCATTTACCAATAACCAGAAATGCTTCACAGCGCATTTCAGTCACTTTGCCAAATTTGAAGGAGAAACATCATGCGCGGTGTAAATAAAGTGGTACTGGTTGGCTCATTGGGTGCCAATCCTGAAAGCAAAAGCTTTCCAAACGGTGGTTCACTTTGCAATTTCTCCATTGCAACGTCTGAAAAATGGCAAAACAAACAGAGCGGTGAATGGATTGAACAAACTGAATGGCACCGTATCGTGGTCAAAAACCGCTTAGGTGAAATTGCCCAGCAGTACCTGAAAAAAGGTTCAAAGGTGTACATCGAGGGCAAATTAAAAACACGTCAATGGACGGATCAGAACGGTATTGAACGCTACACCACGGAAATTCATGCAGAACAGATGCAGCTGCTCGACTCTGCACCACAGGCAAATGGCTATTAAGGGGAAAGCAATGCAAAAATATTATGAAATTAATGACACAGAAGCTGTAAATAAAATTGATGCAGCACTTTCAGCTTCGAATAAATTTGACGAAAAACTTTATCAAGTTGGTGAACAATATGCTGCTGATGGGTATGGCGTTCACAATACTTTAAGCAATGGAAAAATCTTCCATCACATTTGGTTTTTCGATGAATCTAAAATCGATAAAACTCTATTTAAAATTAGCAAAGGTAAGCCAATGGATGGCAAGCCTATTTTTGAAGCTAGACCACGTAAAACGAATAAGCAGTTTTATTCAGAGTTCATGAAGGACCTTCATAGCCTTAATTACTCCGATCTCACAACGACGCTTTTTGGGGAAGTCATCCATTATGGTGCTGATTTAGCATTTAAAAAGAAAGACGATAAATACTTTGTATCAGCGAACTTTGACCTTGTTTTACCACATACCGAATTAACTGCCAGTCAGTATCAAAGTGCTATGGAGACAGTAGAAAATGACTGAGAAAGAACTGGAAAAACTCAAGGCAGAAAAACCTGAAGGTGCAACCATCGTGGCAGTCAAAGGTGATCGCGTGACCTACTTCAAGGAAGACGGCAAGGACCGTTTATTGACCTTCAACCGCACCATGTGGGTAAGAACCTGGTTCACACCATTTCACATGAACCTAAAACATTTTGATTTTATTGCAGTCATTTAAAGGGAGGAAAACTAATTATGTCATGGCATCCAATGGTCAAAGTGGCCAAAGAATTGGGAATCTGTGTGAATACCTTTAAAAAACATTACATCAAAAAGTATCCTCCAGAGCGCGTATTTGGAAACCGCAAAGAATGGAAAGATACAACACTCGAAGCAATGCGAAATGACACAACGATTGGCACACAATCATAGAAAAAGGGGCATAATTTATGCCCCTTTTCTGATTTCTAACCTATATTCAACCGAGTTCTAGCCAGTTTCTAGCCTCAATTTAAACGCTGTTTTACTCTACTTTTCAATCAATTATCTAAAAATTCTTAGTTTTCTAACCTTTTTCAGAAATTTTCATCCATCGATCAACTTCATTGGCATACCAGGTCATTAATTCCACCCGTTCCGACCAATATTCTGCTCTGTTATAAATGCCCCGAATCTTGTTTTTAGGCACATGGGCAATCTGATATTCAATGACATCTTCACGAAATAAGGTCGATTCATTAGCATGGGTCGAAAAAACGGTACGAAATCCATGCGTAGTCATCAGCTTTGCATAGCCATTACGCTTAATAATGGCCAATATACTTTCTGATCGGCATGGCATATTCGGCTTTCGCGTATGTTTAAAGATAAAACCTTCATCAGTTTTGCGGTCATACATGATTTTAAACAGCTCGACTGTCTGATCCGTTAGTGGGACTACATGATCACGACGCATTTTCATCCGCGATGCTGGAATGATCCATTCTTTTTTATTTAGATCAATTTCCCCTGTATCCCACCTGGCATGAAGCAACTCTGATATACGAACAGCGGTATAACAGGCAAGTTTTAGTGCAATCATCAAATCATCAGTAACATAGCTTTGCTGCACCTTAGTCCAAAACTCTGTCATTTGATGTGGCTTCAATGCAGCCAGATTTTCAACATCCTGTTTAGGAATTACATCACCAACCAAAATACATGGATTCTTTTCAGTGTAATCAGATGCAATCGCAAAGTTAAAAACATCACTTAACAGGCGCAAGGATCGCTTGGCGGTTTCAATGGTTCCTTTGGCCACAATCTCTTTTACTTTTTTTACGACATCTTTTCGTTCAATTTCATCAATACTGGTGTCAGACAGATCTTCTGAAATGTAATTTAATCGGTAAATCACTGTATATTTATATTTATCACTGGTCCAACGTGGCCCCATGATCGCCAACCATTCCTGAATGACTTCGCCTAATGTGGGCACATTGATTTTTTTACCACTCAGCTGTGATTTAAAATCCCGGGCAAGGTTTCGCGCATCCTTACAGCCAATTTCAGGATATTCACCCAACGTTTTTTGATTCTGTTTACCATGGTGACGATACGACAGTACCCATTTCTTTTTCCCAGATGGAAATACAGAAATAATCAGCCCTTCCCCATCTGCAATCGAATAGCGTTTTTCTTGTGGCTTTAAATTTTTTACTTTTAAGTCTGACAACATTTCAAATGTTATACCCGTATAACGTTGGTATAACATCCTAGTTTGATAGACCGTGATTTTCAATGATTCAATCTGATTTATCGTGACAGATGAATAGACACAAAAAAGCCCTGAAACCGTTAAGTTTCAAGGCTTTTCTGCTGAATCCTGATCAATTCTGATGTGTAATGATTGACCCTGATTACTACATTTGGTGGAGGTGGCGGGAGTTGAACCCGCGTCCGCCAGCACTACGCTCGAGAATACTACATGCTTAGATATCGTCTATTGTTTTAACTCTTTGTGACCCGACGAACAGGGTACAAATCGCGATCCTCTTAATTTAGTACAAAGCCCCGAGGCTTAGCTTTATACGGACTTGTGTGCGTGCGCTTCAGTCGGACTCTCTAACCACAAGTATTCGGAGAGGCGGACAAGCTGCCCTTAGGCAGCTAGAGCGTATGATTCGTCGTTTGCGACTAAAAAATGCAAATTTGATTTACGAGAGAAAATGCGCTCTCGGCATGCATCTATGAGTTTCATCACCAGCGTCGAAGCCAGAAACACCCCCAAAGTACAAGGCAATCATAGCA
This sequence comes from Acinetobacter sp. CIP 64.7, assembly GCF_000369745.1. Lineage (GTDB taxonomy): Bacteria > Pseudomonadota > Gammaproteobacteria > Pseudomonadales > Moraxellaceae > Acinetobacter > Acinetobacter fasciculus. The sequence continues at coordinate 1,314,463 of NZ_KB850179.1, forward strand.
TAAATGTCAAAAATTACGATGTATTTTCTGAACATTTAAACAACTTGATGCGCTTAATTACATTATTGCGCTAATATTTTACTTTTCAAGCCAAATAACAGAAAAATTATGAGCTACCTTCTGGCCCTGGATCAGGGAACTACGTCAAGTCGGGCTATTATTTTTAATGAACATGGACAAGTTCAGGCAACGGCTCAACGTGAAACGCATATCCACACCCCACATTCGGGCTGGGTAGAACAGGATGCACAGGAAATCTGGAGCTCACAGATTGCTGTGATACAACAAGCTTTAGCAACTGCAGGTATTCTGGCAAAAGATATTAAAGCCCTTGGCCTGACTAACCAGCGTGAAACCACTGTAGTCTGGGATCGTCGAAACGGCAAACCGCTCGCTCCGGCAATCGTTTGGCAAGATCGTCGTACGTCTGATTGGTGTAACCGGCTGATTGAACAAGGCCTAATGTCCAAAATTCAGCAAAAAACAGGCTTATGGATTGATCCTTATTTTAGTGCGGGAAAATTAGTCTGGTTTTTAGAGCATGTTGAGGGAGTACGGCCACTCGCTGAACAAGGCCATGTGGCATTTGGTACTATCGATAGCTGGCTGATCTGGAATCTGACCCAAGGCGCAGAGCACGTCATTGAAGCCAGTAACGCTTCTCGTACCATGTTGATGAATCTGCAGCAACAGTCGTGGGATGAAGAGCTACTCGAGCTGTTTAATATCCCTGCTTCGGTCTTGCCGAAAATTATCTCTTCTGATTGTTATGTCGCTGACACTGCTTCTGGCTTACTTGGGGCCAATATTCCCATTACCGGAATTTTGGGGGATCAGCAGTCTGCACTCTTTGGCCAGTCCTGTTTTGAGGTGGGTAGCGCAAAAAACACCTATGGTACTGGCTGCTTTATGCTGTTCAATACTGGACATAACATTCAGCTTAGCCAGAACAAGCTGCTTTCTACTCTCGCCTGGCAAGCCCAAGGCCAAACTACTTATGCGCTCGAAGGCAGCGTATTTATGGCTGGTGCTGTAGTGCAATGGTTACGCGATGGTCTCGGAATTATTCAAAAAAGCAGTGATGTGGAAAAACTGGCACACCAGGTCGAGCATAGTGACGGCGTGGTTCTGGTTCCGGCATTTACCGGACTGGGCGCGCCGCATTGGGATAGTGAAGCACGTGCCTTACTCTGTGGCATGTCACGCGGTACGACCAAAGCGCATATCGCTCGTGCCGCATTAGAATCAATCGCCTTTCAGGTATCGGATGTGCTCAGTGCGATGCAATCTGATATTGCACATCCCCTTAAAGAACTGCGGGTTGATGGTGGTGCCAGCAGCAATGACATGCTAATGCAATTTCAGGCCGATATTCTGAATGTACCGGTACTGCGTCCGCAAATGCTGGAAGCTACCGCCTGGGGCGCAGCCGCTATGGCCGGATTAAAAGCTGGCGTATTTTCCGACCTGAATGAAATTTCCCAGTCCTGGGAGCTGGACCGTGCTTTTGAACCCAAAATGCAAAATGACGAAAGAGAAATGCATTTAGCCAAATGGCAAAATGCCTTGAAACGGGCTAAATCTGATCTCTAAATCCTCTAGGTTCATATTTGATCATCATAAAAAAGCGCTGTTAAACAGTGCTTTTTAGCTTCCTCAATTCACGATTTCATTAATAGGCATAAGACGCAATCGCTGTTGCAATCGCCTTATCTTCATCATTGACCATGGTCATGCGCATGGTGCAGCCCTTACGCCCCAAACGTAAGGTTTCTGCACGTGCAATAAAATATTTGCCACGTCCAGGCGCCAGATAATCCACCCGCATATCGACCGTCGCCAGACGCGACACTTTTTTAATGGTATCTGCAATCGTTTCCGGTTCAGCTTTTTTATACAGTTCGCCCATGGCCACAATACCACCGACGCTATCCAGTACAGTTGCAGCCAGACCGCCATGCAGAATCTGGAAAGCCACATTACCAATCATGAAATCCTGCATTTCTACATAGGCCTCAATCTGGCCCTCGACCACCCGCATGGTCATGCCGTTATGCTTAAAAAAAGGAGAGCTATTAAAAGCATGTACCAGCTGGTTCAGGACTACATCAATATCCACTTTCGAGCCCAGATGTATATTACCGGTCCAGTTTCTCTCTGTCTTACTCATCACTTTGCCCGAATCCACCACAATAAAAAACCGCTAATTTATGCCCAAAAATTTGAGTTAGGGCTACAATAGAGGCCTAGTTTAATACTGATTACTGAGATTTTTATGACTTATACGTTCAATCGTCCCGCGTTTCCTGCAACTCGCATGCGTCGTATTCGTAAAAATGAACATTTACGTTCGATGGTTCGTGAAACCCATCTCGCGGCAGATCATCTCATTTATCCAGTATTTGTCCTGCCAGGACAAAACCAGACCCAAGATATTCCAAGTATGCCGAATATCCAGCGTCTGTCAGCGGACTTGTTGTTAAAAAAATCAGAACGTCTACTGAAACTCGGTGTCAATAAACTGGCGCTATTTCCGGTCACCCCACAAGAAGATAAAAGCCTGACTGCAGAAGCTGCATGGCGTGAAGATGGTCTGGTGCAAAACACCTTACGTTTATTGAAAAAAGAACTGCCAGAAATGGTGCTGATTACTGACGGCGCATTAGACCCGTATACCACGCATGGTCAGGATGGCATTATTGATGAGAACGGTTATGTCTTAAATGATGAAACGGTCGAGTGCCTGATTAAACAGGGCTTGAGCCATGCCGAAGCCGGTGCAGATGTGTTTGCTCCAAGTGACATGATGGATGGCCGGATCGGTGCAATTCGTCAGGCCTTTGAGCAAAATGGTCATATCTATACTTCGATCATGGCCTATTCAGCCAAATATGCATCAAGTTTCTATGGCCCGTTCCGTGATGCAGTTGGTTCTGCCAGCAACTTAAAAGGCGGCAATAAATACAATTACCAGATGGATGTCGGTAACCGTGCTGAAGCCCTGCATGAAATTGCGCTGGATATTCAGGAAGGTGCAGACATGGTGATTGTCAAACCGGGCATGCCTTATCTGGATATCGTCCGCGAAGTCAAAGATACTTTTGGCGTACCGACCTTTGTTTATCAGGTCAGTGGCGAATACGCGATGCTGGCTGCGGCAATTCAAAATGGCTGGTTATCTGATAGCGTCATTTTAGAATCATTGATGAGCTGTCGTCGTGCCGGTGCAGATGGTATCTGGACCTATTTTGCTGAAGAAGCTGCGCTTAAACTGAAAGACATGAAGTAAAAGGATTTCGGCGCAATGCATATTGCCATTATTGGCGCTGGCATCACCGGTCTGATGTCGGCGCTGGAACTGCTTGAACAGGGATGTTCTGTTACCCTTTTTGATCAGCAGGCCGCCGGACAGGCTGCATCCTGGGCTGGAGGAGGCATCCTCTCCCCCATGTATCCCTGGCGTTATTCCGCTGCTGTAAATGCTTTGGCCCGACATGCCAAACCCATGTATCAGGACTGGAATCAAAAACTGCAACCTTTCACTGGCATCGATTTCCAGATTCATGAAACAGGTATGCTGATTTTTGATGAATCCGATTTTGAAATCGGTTTAAGTTATGCCAAAACACATCAGGATCCGCAGCAACAGGCAGAATTGCTTGATCAGGCTAAACTGCAACAGATCAATCCAAGAATTAATCAGAGCAAATTCAAGCAGGCGATTTATTTCCCTGAACTGGCGAATATCCGTAATCCACGGTTATTACAGTCGATCATTCACTATTTGAAGCAGCATCCTCGTGTCACCTGGCAAGAAGACTGTAAAATCACTCGGCTCAATATTCAGCAAGGCTGTGTAAAAAGTATCTCAGATGAACATAGCCAGGTTTTTCAGGCAGATCAATATGTGTTCACAACCGGAGCATGGTCGCAACACTGGTCACAGCAACTTGGTTTGGAAATTCCGGTACAGCCGGTTCAGGGCCAGATGCTGCTGTTTAAAACGCCAGAAAACTGGCTGCCGACCATGTGCATGCATAAGGTGATGTACCTGATTCCACGTCAGGATGGACATGTTTTATGTGGTTCCAGTATGCGTCAGGTCGGTTTTAACACCTCGCCTTCTAGCGAAATCCGGCAGGATATTTTACAGGCGTGTATCGAGATGGTACCGGAACTGGCAGATTTTCCGCTGGTCAAGCAATGGGCCGGATTAAGACCCAGCTCACCCGATGGTATTCCCTATATTGGCAAAATTCCCAAGCTACACAATGCCTGGGCCAATTTTGGACATTTCCGGAATGGTTTATGCATGGGGCCGGCATCAGGCAAACTACTCGCTCAACTCATCCTTAAACAAATGCCAATCGTTGATCCAGCTCCTTATGATCCTGTCCGTTTATTAGAGCCCAGTCGTTTAGTGCTTTAGGATATTATCCAGTGCTTCTTTCAGAGTTGGATAATGAAACTGGAATCCAGCCTCCTGCAAGGCTTTGGACTGTACATACTGACCGTTTAAGACCAGTTGTGACTGTTCTCCCAGCATCATTTTCAGACTGCATGCGGGTAGTGGAAGTAAGGGTTTGCGCTTCAGAATCTGGGCCGCAGTTCGTGCAAACTGGGCCTGACTACTTTTTTCTGGCGCGACCACATTAAAGATCTGCTCGGCTGTATCCTCAAGTATCAAGAATTCAATCGCACGCAGCACATCCCCTAGATGCACCCAGGTCACTGGCTGGCGTCCATGACCAATCCGTCCGGACAGATTCAATTTAATCGGCAATAGCATCTGCGGAAGAATCCCGCCACCTTTACCAAACACCACCGCAAAGCGAACAATCTTGGTGTTCTGGTTAGTATAGGATAAAGCCAGCTGCTCCCACTTCGCACAAAGTTCAGACATAAAAATATCTTGTGGCGGACTTTGCTCCGTGCAGACCTGTTCCCAGCGCTCTGTCGGATCAATGCCATAATAACCAACGGCCGATGTTGAAATAATCCGTTTCGGTCTAATCTGATTTTTTTCTAAATAATCAAAAACCTTTTTGGTGGTGTCTAAACGGCTATCCAGCAATTTCTTTTTACGCGCTGCCGTCCAGCGGCCTTGACCAATGCTTTCGCCAGCCAGATTGACCACATAATCAAGCTGATGCTGTTTTAATTCATCCAGCTGATTGATCCAATGGAAGTCCGGATGTGGTTCATGTTTATTTTTCTGACGGGTCAGCCCAATCACCCGATAATCCCGTTCCAGTAAAAAACGCACGAGATGACTGCCAATAAAACCACTCGCTCCCGTCACCAACACTACAGGTTTATACATTCGTCATTCTTCGCCTTATTATTTTCTTGATTTAAATTATACGCCACTCATCTTTAGCTTTTTAAACCGAGAAGATCTTTGTAGTGGAGAATTTGTATCTTTCATCATTCAATCAATTTATTAAGATCAGTCGTCACACAATGATTCATCTATACTCACTGAGGTGGATGGCCAAACATTTTCTCTGCCATACGTTGTGACTGCTTGCCATAAAACCAGTAGGTCAGCAGATACAGCGGAATTGCGATCATCAGGAACATTATCAGCACAATGCTCATAAACTGTGGCTGCTGTAGATACAGCAAGAAGTCCTGCCAGGCATTCGGATTGGAACGGGTGGCGATGACAATACCGAGCAAAAGAAATAATAAATTATAGCCCCAGTAAATCAGGCTAAACCCGAGGGTAAATTTCTTACGCTCTGCCTGGGTCGGCGCACGTTTTTGCTGTTTTAAAAATTTAAATAACACCCAAATCATGGCCACCAGATAAGGAACAATCGTCAAAACTGCACCCATGCCCATCGGCAACAAGGCAGCCAGTACACCGCAAATACAGGTAAAAATAAAACATATAACGAAAAACCAGATAAAATAACGACTTAGCGGCAACATATGCATGACTCAGTGATCTTCAACAAGCTAGTATAAAAAAAATCAGGTTTTTTTTCATTTTATTGTCAACCATCCACTACAGGGTGACGTTATATAGGGTACAAGGTACAAAAATTTGGACTGGCATCCACGAATTTTTGCTGACCTTTAGAGCTAAAGCAATAAGTCCAGTGTACAGGGAAATTTTGAATAGCAGCCAAAATCTTCATGTAACACAAATTTGACCGACGATTTCATCATCACTCGAATCGTCGGTTTTTATTTTTTTAAATCTCTATTTTTTAAAAGTCTGATGGATTGCATGACTTTTCTATATCTGATGATTTGGATGCGATCATGCAGTAATTTCCATACTGATCAAAATAAATTCAGCTTAAACATCACCAACAATTCGCTGAAATATCGTTTTACAAGTAGATTTTTACCTGTGCTTTTTCCTATAGTAGCAAGGCAGATATCTTGGGGTTCATTACATGGCAGTTCATTTTCTTCACACTTCCGATTGGCATCTGGGACAATTTTTCCATAACCATGACCGTGAATTTGAACATGCACAGTTTTTGACTTGGCTACTTGAGCAAATTAAAACAAAGCAGCCGCATGCTCTGCTGATTGCCGGCGATATTTTTGATGTGATCAATCCAGCTTCCAGTGCGCAAAGACAACTATACCAGTTTCTGGCCGACGCCCACGACCTGGCGCCACATATGCAGACCCTGATGATTGCAGGCAATCATGATTCCGGTTATCGGATTGAACAGGTTGAACCCTTGCTGGCCAAATTCAATGCCAAAGCTGTGGGAATCGTAGGCCGCACTGCAGAAAATACCCTGAACCTGGATCGTCTACTTATTCCTATTTATGATCGGGATAAAAATATCATCGCCTGGTGTCTGACCCTACCCTATTTACGCAGTGCCGAAATTACCGGACTGAATGAACATACCAGCAATAACCAGAACGCGATCAGTTATCTGCATCAACAACTGATTGCCGAAGCCAGAGCCCGCAAACAGCCACATCAGGCACTAATTTTAATGTCACATGCGCACATGCAAGGTGGCGAAACTTCCGACTCGGAACGGCCAATTATTGTCGGTAATGAAGAAGCGCTCTCGACGGCGCTGTTTGATGAAGTGATTGATTATGTCGCACTCGGTCATCTGCATAAACCACAAAAAGTTGGTCAGCCGCATATCCGTTATAGTGGCTCACCAATTCCGCTGTCATTTAGTGAAATCAACTATCAACATCAGGTGGTTGAGGTCAGAATTGATCCTGAACAAAGCCCGGAACAGCGCTTTCAATACGATGTTCTAAAAGTGCCACGCACCGTCGAGCTGTTCCGGATTCGGGAAAAGCTGGAAGATTTAATTGCTAAACTTCAGGCCTTGCCTGCCGGAGAAATCGAACAACTGTCGGCACGACATTTTCTGGAAATAGAATACACCACCGATGCGCCGCCACCAGTCGATTTACGCCAGCAAATTGAACTGGCTTTACCCGCCAACCGTTACCGCTTGCTGCGCATCAGCCGGATTTATCAGCAACAGGCCGAACATACGCAAGGAGATTCGAAAATTGATCTGGCACCACCGACGCCGGAATCGCTGTTTTTGAATATCTGGAAAAAAATGGGCTATGAACATGATCATTCTGTACAACAGGATTTTCAGCAACTTCTGGTTGAAGCCCAGCACGAACTTGCTCAGAAACAACAAGCCTAGGATCGGCCATGAAAATTTTACGTTTGAGTCTCAACAACCTGGCCTCCCTCACTGGCACCCATCATATTGATTTTGAATCCAGCCCTTTAACACATGCCGGCCTGATTGCAATCACTGGAAAAACCGGAGCCGGTAAATCGACCCTGCTCGATGCCATGTGTCTGGCGCTCTATAACGAAATTCCACGTCTAAAAGGTGCGACCGGCAGCCTGAAAGATGCCGGTGGTCAGGATGTTTCGATTAAAGACTCCAAAAATATTCTACGCCGTGGCTGCGTGCATGGTTTTGCCGAGCTGGAGTTTATTGCCCTGGATAGCAAACGCTATACAGCACGCTGGGAGATTCGCCGGGCACGTCAGAAAGTCGATGGCAATCTAAAAGTAGATCGTTTTATCAAGTGCATCGATGATGATACGACGCTAACGCAAAAAATATCTGAAGTTACCCCCTTAATTGAAAAACTGCTGGGCCTGAGCTTTGAACAGTTTACCCGCGCGGTACTGCTGGCGCAGTCGGAAGTTGGCGCATTTTTAAAAGCCAAAGATCATGAACGTGCAGACTTGCTGGAATATCTGACCAATTCGCAGATTTTCAGTCTAGTTAGTCAGAAAGCCGCAGAGAAATTCAGCGAAGTCAAAAACAAGCGCAACGATCTGGAAAAGCTGATCGGGCATATTGAAATTCTGTCTGAAGAAGACATCAGCGCTTTACAACAGCAGCAGAACTCTTTGTCTTTGCAACTTCAGAATTTGCAGCAATCAGAAAAACTGCTAGAAAATGAGAAACAATGGCATCTGGACCGACATAAACTCTATGCAGAAGTCCATGCCAAAAAAGAAGTCTACGAAGTACAGCAAGATGCAGTAAATAAATCTGCAGGACAGCAACAGCTACTGGAGCAGCTGGATGAATTCCAGTCGATTCGGGATCAGTTTGTGAGTCGTACCCGTCTAGCCCCTCAAAAAGAGCAGATTCAGCACCAGCACACCCAATTTACGATGGAATTTGAAACGCTCAAACAGAGCTTTGTAGCAGAAGAAGCCAAACTTACAGCCTTACAACAACAGCAGCACCAGTTTCAGCAACACTTGGCAGACCTGAAACCGCATCTGGAGGCAGGTTTAAGGCTGGATCATGCAATTGATACGGTATCAGAGCGGTACAAAAAACTGCATGCAGAGCAAAGCCAGTTTCAAACCCTTCGTCTACAGCCTTTAGAAGAACAACTGCGACAGCAACAACAGACTTTGAATCAGCTACAAGCTCGGCAAGAAAAGGTTGCACAACAATTGGCTGAATCTGGCTTTTTAAATGTGTTCGATCTGGAGCCGCAAAGTACCTTGCAACGCATACAAGACTTTATGCGTCAGTATCAGCAACTGCAGCAACAGAATCCGGACAGCCTGAAGCAGCCTTTACCTGAACTGGAAAAAACCGTTACAGTACTTTCAGGAAATCTGAACCAGTGGATACAACAGCATCATAGTCTGGAACAGCTAGAAGAGCATCTCAAAATCATTCAGGAAATGCGTCAGCAACGCCAAGCGGAACAGCGTCAGCTCGACCTGCTGCAACAGCAGGTACAACAAATCGTTCAACAATCACAAGAATTTGAACAACTGCAATCTGCTGTAAATAGCCAACAGCAGCAACTAAAAATGCAGCAAGAGGCCGAACAGGCACTACATCAGCAGATTCAGGCTGAACAACAGGCCTATGAACACCTGGAACAAATACTTGCCCAGCAACGTTTATTGCATGCGCAAAGTGTGCAGGATCTTCGTGGCCAGTTAAAACCGGATGAGCCATGCATGGTCTGTGGAAGCCCAGCCCATCCTTTTGTCGATGCCGTCCATGAACATCTGGAACAGAGCCTGAACCAGCTACAGGAGCAACAGTTACGGCAGGCAAAACAGCAGCTCGATCAGCAACTGCAATCTCAGCAGCAGCAACGCATTGAAATGTCTAAAGCACAAACAGTAATTGAGCAACAGCAACAGCGTTGCCAGATCCTGCAAAACCAGATTCAACAATCCTCTGCTGACTGTAAATCTCAACTACTTAAACTGGAAGTGGTTACCGAGCAGCACAATGATCTTCCTACATTCATCCAGTTACTGGCGAATCACACTCAAAGTCTGGTCCAGCAGCTAGAACTATCACAACAGCAGGAACAACAGCTCCAGCAACAATTACAACAATGGCGTCAACAACAACAGCAATTGCACCAATTACAACTGGCTCTACAGCAACGTCAGCAACTCGACCAGCTGATACACCCAGTTTTAAGCATACTGCCCGAGCAGTACCAGTCGCAGCCACCTATGCTCTGCTTACCTCAGTTGCAACGACAAGTAGAGCACCGCATGCAGCACTTGGCAGTACAAAAGCAGCTGGAATCTGACCTGCATCAACAGCAGCAGATATTGGAAAAGAGCCAGTATCAACTACAATTGGAACAGCAAAATTTTGCTCAATTGAGCCAGTCTGTAGAGCAGTTGATTCAGCAAGGCAAAGACCTGCGTCAACAACTGGCTGAACTGACCCAAGAACATGCAGGACAAGTCTACCGTGTCGCTGCAGAATGGCGCGATGCACTAGAGCTACAAGCCAAGACCTTAGAGCAGACTTTAGAACAACAGCGTCAATGCACGGCGCAGGCCGAAAAACAGTGGCATCAAACCCACTTAAAACTGCAAGAATTTATCAGCCAACTTCAGCAGATCGATCAGCAATTGGCTCAATATCAGCAAGATATTCAGGCATGGCAAGCAGCACATCCTCAAGTGACGGCAGCTCAAATTGAACAATGGCTCAGTATTGATCTGAGCAACCATCAACGCATTCGTCAGAATCTGGCCAACCAGAAACAGGCACTCGAAAATGCCAGAACAGCCTGGCAATTACTTGAAGAACAATATCAGGCCCATTTAAAACTACAGCCAGAACATGAATTTGAGGAAATTGAACAAAAACTTGGCATGCTGCATCAGGAAAAAATAATGCAGCAGGAAGTGCTCAATGAAACTGATGCCAAACTGCGTATGAATGCCAATAATCAAAACACCTATGCCAAATATCAGCAGCAAATTGAGCAGATCAAAGCCGAAGAATACCGTTGGGGTCGTATTTACGACCTGATCGGACATAAGGAAGGTACCAAATTCCAGAAAATTGCCCAGGAACATCATCTGGATATTCTGGTGGAATATGCAAATCAGCAGTTGCAACCGTTGGCACCCCGCTATCAGTTACACCGTATTCCGGATAGCCTGAGTCTGGCGATTATTGATCTGGACATGAATAGTGAAGTCCGCCCTGTGCTGTCCCTATCGGGGGGTGAAACCTTCCTGGTTTCATTGGCTTTGGCTTTGGCGATTGCCAATATGGCCTCCGGCTCCATGAAACTGGAATCACTGTTTATTGATGAAGGTTTTGGTACGCTAGATCCTGCTTCGTTACATATGGTGATGAATGCACTGGATCATTTACAAAGTCAGGGTCGTAAAGTTGTATTAATCTCGCATGTGCAGGAAATGCATGAACGTATTCCGGTACAGATTCAGGTCAAACCGGTTGGTGCAGGTGCAAGTACCATTCAGATTATAGGCTAAGGATCATGAACACTGCCCCGAATACGCTCTCGCACTATTTCAGCCTACAGCTTGAGAGCCTACGGGGTATCAGTGCCATTGTGGTGTTATTCAGTCACTGCTTTCAGGCATTTATTGGGCCTTTCGATACCAGCATTTATTCATGGATACGCCTGCTTGGGCAGGCTGCAGTCATGATTTTCTTTGCCTTAAGTGGCTATCTGATCGGCTATTCAATCCAGTACAACATTCATCAGCATGGTCAGTTCAATCTGCACCATTATGCCCGACAGCGTGGCCGCAGAATTTTACCGCCCTTTCTGTTTGCCATGGGGTTGACCCTGGTTTTATATCTGCTTGCTCCACTATTATTTACCAGCCACACGCATGCTTTTCAACACAGTTTTGGCATGATGATCCGGACTGACTATAGTATAGACATGATGGAGTTTGTTGGCTCGCTGCTATTTTTGAATGGCTTTGTGACGCCAACGGTTTCAGCCAATGCTGCGCTCTGGAGCCTAAGCTATGAAGTGTGGTTTTATGTGCTGGCCGGATTCCTACCTTTTTTAAAAAATTCGGAAATAGCCAAAATTGGATTTTTTATGGTTCTGGCTATACTGTCATTACTGAACATCCAGTTTTTTATTTACTTTCTGGTCTGGCTCACTGCCTTTGCCTGTTCATTTCCCTCTTTTCAGCTACGTTTTTTAAACCGCTTACAAGCGGTCAAATTAGCCCTATTCAGCTTGGCATTTCTAATCGCCTGTTTTGATGCTTACCAGTTTCAGGTGATTGATGAGGCCCAGCAATACCGTGCTGCGAATTTTACCCCTTTTAATTTCTGTGTAGGTCTGGCCTTTAGCTGCTGGCTGGTACAGCTCCAGCATCAACGCAGTCATTATCATCCTGTCTGGGTTCAATCCGCAGACTTTTCCTATACCTTGTATGTCACCCATTTCCCCTTACTTTTATTTATTTTGGGGTGTATTCCGGCAACTTTGGCCTATGGTCTAGGCGGAGCAATTTTAGCCCTGCTTGCGAGCATGTGCAGCTTAATTCTCTTTGCCTGGCTGATGGCTAAATGGCTCGAACCAGCCAGAAAAAAAGCGTTATCCAATACCCAGCGATAACGCTTTGCTGTAAAAAACTGACCGTATAAGTTTATGCATCCTTTTTAGGACGTGCGCCAAACAAGGCCGTACCGACCCGCACCATGGTAGAACCCGCAGCAATCGCTTCGGTCATATCCCCAGACATCCCCATACTTAAAGTATCCCAGTCTTCAGGATGAGCATGTTGTGCCTTGACCTGTTCAAATAACGCTTTGGCATCACTAAAAGCCTGGGTATTGTCCGGAGCAGGAATCACCATCAAACCACGTAAACGCACATTCGGTAGTTGGCTGATCTGTGCGACCAAATCTGCAACTTCTGCCGGCTGGCAACCATCTTTGGTATCCTGACCATCAATATTCACCTGAATACAGATATTCAGTGCGGGCTGATCATCTGCACGCTGATTTGATAAACGCTCGGCAATAATCAGACGATCCACCCCATGCACCCAGGCAAAATTTTCTGCCAGATGCTTGGTCTTGTTACGCTGCACATGTCCAATAAAATGCCACTCAATCTCCAGGTTTTTCAGTTCGGTGATTTTTTCCAGTGCTTCCTGCAAATAATTTTCACCAAAAGCACGTTGCCCTGCCTGATACATATCTGCCAGTACGCTACTCGGCTGGGTCTTGGAAACGGCAAGCAGTTGCACCGCATCTGCTTCACGGCCGGCCTCAACACAGGCAGTTTCAATTTGCACTAAGACCTGATTTCGTGACTGTTGCAACATATTCATTGATGGGGTTCTCATTTCATTCATCTTTTTTTCCCTTGCCCATGAACTAAGTGTTGGTTAAGCTGTGGGAAAGCCTTATTATTCTATCAAAATAATTAACATTTTAATGAACTCGGGGACCTTATGGATATCACAGAATTGTTGGCATTTTCTGCTAAAAATGGTGCGTCGGATTTACACTTGTCTGCGGGCTTACCGCCAATGATTCGTGTCGATGGGGAAGTTCGTCGCATCAACCTGCCAGCATTAGAACACAAAGAAGTGCATAAACTCGTTTATGACATCATGAACGATAAACAGCGCCGTGATTTTGAAGAAAATCTGGAAACTGACTTCTCTTTTGAAGTGCCTGGCGTGGCCCGTTTCCGTGTCAACGCATTTAACCAGAACCGCGGTGCCGGTGCGGTATTCCGTACCATTCCCTCTAAAGTCCTGACCCTTGAAGATCTGGGCATGGGACAGATTTTTAAGGATATCTGTGAATATCCACGTGGTCTGGTACTGGTCACAGGTCCAACCGGTTCGGGTAAATCAACCACATTGGCGGCGATGCTGGATTATATTAATGACAACCGCTATGACCATATTCTGACCGTCGAAGATCCGATCGAATTTGTGCATCAGTCTAAGAAATGTCTAATTAACCAACGTGAAGTGCATCGTGATACCCATGGTTTTAATGAAGCACTGCGTTCGGCACTGCGTGAAGACCCGGACATTATTCTGGTCGGTGAGATGCGTGACCTTGAAACCATTCGTCTGGCATTAACTGCGGCAGAAACCGGTCACTTAGTATTTGGTACCCTGCATACCACCTCAGCGGCCAAAACCATTGACCGTGTGATCGACGTATTCCCTGCCGAAGAAAAAGACATGGTACGCGCCATGTTGTCTGAATCCCTACAAGCCGTAGTTTCACAGGCCCTGCTAAAGAAAAATGGTGGTGGACGTGTGGCTGCGCATGAAATCATGATTGGTATTCCGGCGATCCGTAACCTGATCCGTGAAAACAAAGTCGCACAGATGTATTCCGCAATTCAAACCGGTGCCAACTATGGCATGGTAACGCTGGATCAAAGCCTGAAAACGCTGGTTTCCAAAGGTATTATCAGTCCGCAAGTTGCACGTACTGCAGCCAAGCAGCCAGAAGCATTCTTATAAGAAAATTGAATTATATTGGGGTGTATATCCATGGATTTTAACGGCTTACTCGAATATATGGTGGAGAAAAAAGCATCGGATCTGTTCATTACAGCCGATGTCGAACCCTCGATCAAAGTCAATGGGCAGATTTTACCGATTGGTTCAGTAAAATTACCAGGTGCGGCAGTAGGACAACTACTCCATTCCATCATGACCGAAAAGCAGCGTAAAGAATTTGCTGACAGTCGTGAATGTAACTTTGCCATAAGCACGCTGGATAAAAGTGCCCGCTTCCGTGTCAGTGCCTTTCAGCAACGCGATCAACCGGGGATGGTGCTGCGTCGGATTGAAACCGTCATTCCAACCATGGATGAGTTGAAATTACCGCCAATTTTAAAAGAACTGGCGATGACCAAACGGGGCATTATTCTGTTTGTAGGGGGAACGGGTACCGGTAAATCTACCTCTTTGGCCTCGATTATTGGCTATCGTAACGAAAACTCCAAAGGTCATATCATTACCATTGAAGACCCGATTGAATTTGTGCATCAGCATAAGGGCTGTATCATTACCCAGCGTGAAGTCGGCATTGATACGGATTCATTTGAAATTGCCCTGAAAAACACCTTGCGTCAGGCACCGGATGTGATTCTGATTGGTGAGATCCGTTCGCGTGAAACCATGGATTATGCGATTGCCTTTGCCGAAACCGGGCATCTGGTCTTTGCTACCCTGCACGCCAACAACGCCAACCAGGCCATTGACCGGATCATCCATTTCTTTGAAACTGAACGGCACAACCAGTTGTTTATGGACCTGTCGTTAAACATGAAAGCGATTGTGGCGCAGCAACTGATTCCAACCGTCGATGGCACTGGCCGTCGTGCAGCCATTGAGATTCTGATTAACTCACCACTGGTGGCCGACTTGATCCGTAAAGGTCATGTGGATGAGATCAAGGATCTGATGAAGCGTTCCCGTGAACTGGGCATGCAGACCTTCGATCAGGCGCTCTATGATTTGTATAAAGCCAAACAGATCAGCTATAAAGATGCACTGAAACATGCGGATTCACCAAATGACTTGCGTCTGCAAATCAAGCTCTCAGAAGAAGGTGGCAGCCACTTATTACGTGCGCATTCCAATATTACTTTTGATGGTCAGTCCTGATCATATTGAAGGCATAAAAAAAACAGGCTTCGCATGAAGCCTGTTTTTTTGTTTGAACCAGCGCTCAAATTATTTTTTACGGAAGACTTCCTGGCAGGCAGGCGCATCGCAGTAGCCATACAGATTCAGGGAGTGCCCGGTTAATTCAAAACCAAATTTCTCAGCAACGTCATGCTGCTCTTTTTCAATCGTATCATTAATAAATTCAACAACTTTACTGCAATTTAAACACACCAGGTGATCATGGTGATCTTCCTGCATAATTTCAAAAACTGAATGATTATTTTCAAAATTATGACGTTCGATAATGCCCGCTGCTTCAAACTGCGTTAACACACGATACACAGTTGCTAAACCTACATCTTCGCCCTGATCGAGTAAAGTCTTGTAAATATCTTCCGCACTTAAATGATGTTGTTTTGAATTTTCTAGTAATTCTAATATTTTAATTCGTGGAAGGGTAACTTTCAGTCCAGCTTTTCGTAAATCTTGGTTTGAAATAGTCATGTAAAAAGGTCTCTCAACAAAATCAAAGTTGGAATATGCAACAAAGTTTAGATGCAGTATGATCTATCCTTGGATCAAATGCATCATAATTAATTTGGGATAGTTTAGCAAAATGCAAAAAATCATGTTGACGTTATTCGTCACTTCATTGCTCGTCGGCTGTTCGACATTAGGTGTTTATAAAGTAGATATTCCACAAGGAACCCCTTTAACCCAAGCACAAGCCGCTAAAATTCAGGTGGGAATGAGCCATCAACAGGTGCGTTTCTTACTGGGCAGTCCAACAGTAAGCGATCCACTGAATCCTTTACGTTGGGACTACATCTATAACTATACCCCAGGAACCTACGCTAAAAAAGCCAAGATCCCGGCAGCCCAAGGCCAGCATTTGAAAATCTACTTTAACCAGTCTGGTATCGTGGAACGTGTTGAAGGTCTGGACACGATTCCAGAATCTCAACCCGGCTTACCAGGATCAAAAGAAGCAATTTTAAATGCTCCTCCACTATAGTCGGTTTCTCATGAAAAAGCCCCTGAATCATCAGGGGCTTTTTTGATTAAGCTGATTGATTGAGCAGATCATTGAAACTAATGCTCATTCAAACCGCTTTCTATTCGGAAGATGGTTTCAGCTTTCTTAAAAGATTGCCTCTGGCATAACGACCCACAGGATTTTTCTCGGCGCGTTTACGTCGGATATCTTTAGGATTGATGGTCAGTGCTCGGTAAATTTCCACCCTGTCACCTGCTGCCAGTGGCTGCTGCTGATCTTGCAAGCGCATGCCAAAGATGCCCAAAGATAATGGTTCAGGCAAGTCGACCTGCTCACGGATTCCACTCTGCTCAATCGCATCCAGTGCCGTCATGCCGGGCTGAAATGGCACGGCTAGATGAAATTGTTTTTCTGACGTCGCATACGTTACCCAGATCATCGCCTCACTCATCAGACGAATTGTCCTAAGACAGCAATAATTGCCAGAATAATCCCGACCGGCAACACCACACGTACTGCAATACGCCAGATGTTATAAAACGCTTCAGAGCTAAAATTCATTGATTTACGCAAATGACTGATCTTCATGATCCAGCCAGCAAACAGTGCATAGATCAAACAAATCAATAAGCCCCAGACGAGCAAGACCACATTGAAAATTGGGCTTAGATTTGGAATAGCCCAGATCAGCGTGACCGCCACCACAATTGCCCATTGAATTGCAGGATGAAGCTGGCGTTGCTGTAATTGTTCACGTGCCATTTGCAGAATTAATGCGGCAGCTGCCACCATTGCTGCGACCAGAGTAAATGCAGGAATTTGTGCTTGTACGGCAAAGAAAGTAAATGCAATGACAGCAACTAGCTGCGCAATCCAGATCGGCAATACCGTCTTGCTGGCGACATCCTGTTGTTGTACAGCGCTCAGGCTAGATTGCCAGTACAAGCCCATGCCCAGACCACTTGCGACCAAAGCCAATACGGTGGCATTGCCCCATTCCGAGAACTCGACTGGTGTGACTTGCCATGCAGGTAGCGCAGTTCCCATCACATTGGCCAGAACCAGAGACGCCAGCACACCAATCGCTGTAACCACTAATAAAATTTGACGTGGCAGTAGTGACAAGGCTAAAGCAGCTATCGCCAATCCGATAAATAGAAGATTCGGTGCAAGATCAATTGCAGCAACCGCCAGAACATTGCTGGCATTGTTCAGCATGGCACCGGCCAAAAACGGAATAAAAATCACACTTAACCAGCCAACAATACGCCATTTCTGTGACGCATCCGCTTCACGGGTCAGCGTCGACAGCGCCTGTAATGGCGTTGTTTTGGAGCGCTTGGCCAAAGCAATTTCCAAGTAGCAGACTGGAAGCGCCAGAATCAGCATGGTGGCTAACCAGAGCATCCAGAAATCCAGCTGACGATCAATCTGTATACCGGTTATCGGTGCGAGCGTCGCGATGATAATAAACGATAAACAGAAAGCCATCAGCGGCGATAACCATTTTGACATAGCATTGTCCTGCATGATGCATTCCTATAAAAATCTAGCGCTATTTTGCCTTGTGAAGCGGTGAAAATCAAAAACAAAAAGCAAACCACCATGACAGTGATTTGCTGCGCAAAAATTATAATTAGATTTTAATTTTTGTTATCTCGTTACGTCTTTTATTATGAGAAGAAACGAGCGAACCAGTTTTTACCTGTTTTCTTTTCTTTTTCCTTGATGATCCCCATCATATTTTCTTTCACGGCACCGACATAATCGGCGTCATCGTGCTGAATATGGTTAATCAGCCATTTCGATAATACTTCGTGCAGCTCTGATTCAATGGACTGTCCCAGTTCAAAACGGTCACGATAAGACTCGATTTTTTTAATAAACAGGTCATGCACACGTTTATGCGGCACCCGATATTTATAGCCGGCTTCTTCCTGAAGAGATTCCTCAAAGGTGAAATGCGACTGGGTATAATCAATAGACTTCTTGCGTTAGTCAAATTTTAAGCAGTCGAAAGCTATATTTTATGAGGTTTTAGCCAATTCAAAAATTAGATAAAACTATACTTTCGCAAGAGGTCTAATAATATTGTCGAGAATCTGTTTAATACGGGCACGCTCGGTATTGGCATAAATTCCATCAATTTCGTTGATATAATCTGAGAATTCGTTTGTGCTGATCGTCAATCACATCGATACCAGTATTATAATCTGGAACCCATTTCATTTTCATTACGACCACCTATAAATAAGTATCCATTAAAAAGTAAACATGTATTCTTTTCCGAATTGGTTTGATACTTTCTCCACCCATTGCTCTATTTTGTCAGCTGTCATGACTTGAAAATCTCGCCAATAATATTTCATCTGCTTCCATACCATCTCGATTCGATTTAACTCAGGGCTATAAGCTGGAATAAAATACAGATTCGTCGAAAAGTTAGTTTTAAGTAGCTCTCTGTAATCAGCCATCTTTTTACTTCTATGAATCGAGGCATTATCAACAATAAGAACCAATGGAAGGTTATATGTCTGTTTTACTTGTTGAGCTATTCCAGTTAAATAGGCATAAAACCAAGTACTTGTCACTGACTCTTGTAAACAGCTTGTCACCAGTTTCCCCGTTGAAAGCAAACACCCCATGACATTAACTCGTTTTAATCTTATTGCATCAACCGCATGAACATCACCTATCTTTGTCCACGCATAGCGGTTATCAGGTGTAGATGAAAATCCTGTTTCATCAACATAACCTAATATAA
>NZ_KB850179.1:1335855-1341436 GCF_000369745.1 Acinetobacter sp. CIP 64.7
TGCATCAACCGCATGAACATCACCTATCTTTGTCCACGCATAGCGGTTATCAGGTGTAGATGAAAATCCTGTTTCATCAACATAACCTAATATAATTTCACCACGTGCCGCTTGCTCTCGTAATTCTTCAATCTGCTGTGTTGCTTGTTCAAATGCAATCGGATCTCTTTTTTTTCAAGCTATGACGGGTACGCTTGAAGACCATACCTGAATCACGTAAAAACTTACGAATGGTTTCAACAGACACGGACACTTCGTATTCTTCATGTAGTTTGACTCGGATTTGTTCTGCATTGAGTGGACTTGTATTGACCCAATCTAGGATTTTCGCCTGATAGTCTGAGATCAATGTATTGGGTCGACCTGAGCGATGACCTTCTTTAATCGATTCAAGCTCATACAATTCCCAACGTCGGCGTTGTAGCCTTATGGTTTCTGGGATACGTTCTTGTAGAGTGGCAACTTCCGCAACACTTTTACCTTCGGAAAGCCAGAGAATAGTTTGGGCACGTTGCCTTTCACGCCAATGTTTTGCATGCTTGACCAGAAAAATGAGTCGTTCTCGCTGTTCTAAACTAAGTGGTACAGAAACAATTCTAGGCATGTGTGAACATCTGTTAACTAAAAAAACCTTTTCGCATCATTAGTTATTTTTGTCAACTTATTAAGGACTTATAACGTGAAAATGAGCATATAGCGTATTGATTCAAATAAAAATGAAGCAAATTAGTCGGCTTTCCGCCTAAATCCGGCTTTTTCATTTTAAGTTTCTGTTATATATAATTAAAAATAATTTATCCTGAGTAAAAGGCTAAGATATCAATTAACCAAAATCCGCAATAAACCTTTATTTATTCTTAGATTTTTTCTTATTTTTTAAATATAAAAAAACGGAGTTTAAACTCCGTCTTTAATCGCATTTCAATATTGATCAGCTCGCGTGACGCGTTTTAAGGAAGGATCAAGACGTTCACGTTCCAGACGTTCAACATGCGTCAACTGAGAACGTACTTTCGCCCCATGCTGAAACAGGATCATTTCACCGGGCTGGAAGGCAGTCCATTCTTCATTCTGGGTCAATGGTTCAGTGGTAATCACTGCGACGCGATCTTCAGGGGTCGTGACCTGACTAAAGTCCACTTCGACATCAATATCAATCAGCTGAGCCGGTCTAAACGGGTATTCACGTACCAGCCAGTGGAGTTTAGTAATCGCATAGCTAAACAGCGCCTGACCATTCGACAGGCAGAAATTAAAGGTGCCATGCTCCGCGATTGCAGGTGAAATTTCAGCTAGAAGATCGAAAACCTGATCCAGTTTCGGCTCATGATAGCCAAAGCGTTTCACCAGTTGATCCAGCAGGTAACAGAAGGCACGCTCACTGTCGGTATTTCCGACTGGGGTAAAGCGCCCTGACAGTTCAGGAAAATAATCATATAAATCGCCATTATGGGCAAAAATCCATTGCCGCCCCCAAAGTTCACGGCTAAAAGGATGCGAGTTTTCCAGATTAATTTTGCCTTGGGTCGCTTTACGGATATGGGCAATCACATTGCGTGATTTGATTGGATAATTACGTACCAGCTCGGCAATCGGTGATTCAATCGCGGACTGGTTATCGACGAACAGACGGCAGGCTTTATCTTCAAAGAAAGCAATCCCGAAACCATCCGCATGATCAGAGGTAATGCCCGCCCGCTGGGAAAACCCGCGAAAAGAAAAAGTAATATCCGTCGGGGTGGCACAATTCATTCCGAGCAGTTGGCACATGGTCTGGTTTCAGCTCTCTATTTACTTAGAAGCTTATTGTGCATGACTGTCCCAGTCATTTCAAATAGGTGGCTATAAGAAATCCAAATAAAAAAGAGTCTCTATTGAGACTCTTTTTCGCAAAAATTGGCTTAAGAACGATGCGGATTGGCACGATTGGTAATGAGGGTGCCCACACCATGATCGGTGAAAATTTCTAGTAAGCTGGCATGAGGTACACGGCCATCCACGATATGTGCACTTACGACGCCGCCTTTTACCGCATCCAGCGCACAACCGACCTTTGGAATCATGCCGCCATAAATCACGCCAGTTTCGATCAGACGATCGACTTCTTGAGTGGTCAAACCAGTCAACAGGTTTTTATTTTCATCCAAGACACCGGTGATATTGGTGAGTAGAATCAGTTTTTCTGCACCTAGGGCTTCAGCGACTTTACCAGCGACCAAATCAGCATTGATATTATAGGTATTGCCTTCTTCATCGACACCTAGCGGGGCAATGACTGGAATAAAGTCACTATTGGTAAACATTTCCAGAACATCGGTTTTCACGCCAACGACTTCACCGACCAGACCCAGATCAATTTGCTCAACTGAACCATCTTCAGCCACTTTTTCCATCAGCAGCTTTTGCGCACGAATCAGGTTGCCGTCTTTACCGGTAAGACCAATCGCACGACCACCATGCTGGTTAATCAGGTTCACGATAGATTTGTTAACGCTACCGCCAAGTACCATCTCGACTACTTCCATGGTCGCAGGATCAGTCACGCGCATGCCGTCAATACGGTCTGATTCGCGGCCCAGCTGTTTCAGCATGGAATCGACTTGCGGGCCACCACCATGTACCACGATCGGATTAATACCGACTGTTTTTAATAATACGATATCACGTGCAAATGAACTTTCCAGCTCAGGATCGGTCATCGCGTTACCGCCGTATTTTACCACCAGGGTTTTACCCGCAAAGCGTTGAATATACGGCAAAGCTTCTGTCAAAATCTGTGCTTTGTCGATGCCTGTTTGTTGATTTGGCATTCGCCTCTCCTTATTGAGCATCTAAAATGTCTTGAGCGATCTCTGGATAACGGTCACGCAACATGGCTACAAACAGATGACGAATTTCATTTAGACCTTGGGCATTATTGGCATCAAAGCGCACTGTGAAATACTCACCTGTATTGGATGCTCGAATGATGCCAAAACCATCCTCAAAATCAAGACGTATCCCATCAATTTTACTGATTTGCGCATTAATTCTTGCGGATTGTTGTTCAACGAAGTTTAAAAGCTCAACAGGACGTACTTGACGCGTTGAAATATAAAGATCTTCAGTACCATGTCGTTTTGGATAAGCCGCCAAGGCCTGCGCGAGAGTTTGCCCCGTTTGGTCGAGATATTCCATGACTCTGAGCGCTGCATAGAGGCCATCATCATAGCCCCAGCCGCGACCATCATTAAAGACATAATGTCCGGCATATTCCCCACCAAAAATCGCCTGATGCTGAGAATGGTTCAGATAAGTTCTGAGAAATGAACTGCCGGTACGAATCATCACCGGTTCCCCGCCCAGACGTTGCACTGTATCGCGAACCAGAGTTGAACATTTCACATCATAAACAAATTGGCGTGGTGCTGAATCGCTTAGGCAAATTTCGGCAAACAGACATAATAACTGATCGGCTGTGATAATCTGACCCTGTTCATCAACCAGAACCAGGCGATCGCCATCACCGTCCAGGGCAATACCGAGATCAGCCTGCTGTTGCATGACAGTTTGGCGTAAAGTCTCAAGATGTTTGTCCTGCGAAGGATCCGGCGCATGATCCGGAAAATGTCCATTGGCCTCACAACGTAAAGCAGTCACTTCACAGCCCATTTTTCTGAGTACCAGGTCAGCACAACGTCCGGCGGAGCCATGCAGACCATCCAGAACTACTTTAAATGAGCGCTTCAATTGAATATCTTCTAATATCCCCTGCTGATACTGCAGGCAAAACTCTGGAATAATCTGATGCGGCAGTTCAGCTAAACCAAGTAGCTGGCTATCGCAATGCGACTTTGCCAGTTGGGCCACCTGTTGAATCATCTCAGGACAAGGTGGTTCACCATCAATAATCCATTTAATACCATTATCTTCTTTGGGGTTATGACTGGCAGTGACCATAATGCCATTGCCATCAAACTGACGTGCGGTGAAATATAGCATTGGGCTGGAACAGCAGCCTACAATAGTGACTTCCAGCGAATAGTCTTCAAAAATACGGGCAATGGTATCGGCAAAAGCCGGGCTACTGATGCGTGCATCATAACCAATGGCGACACGTGTCTGTCCCGCAGCCTGATACTGCTGGGCTAAACCGTGGGCAATTGCATCAATGATCCCGGCACCTAATAGACTGACTTTACCGCGTATGTCATAGGCACGAAAGATATGCATGGGGAATGGATGATTCATAGATCCCATAAAACTGTCTTTTCACTATTCGTTAAAATAAGGAGATTTAAAATGATGATTTCATCATAATGACTTTAAACATTTGTTTTTGTTTTAAGACCTGCTATTTTTAAACGATTTCAATGTAACAATCAATTATAAAAATATAATCTACAACTTTAGAATTATAGGGTTCTTGTAATTAAACAATGATTATTCAATAGACCTCTTGCGAAAGTAAAAACCACCTCAATATAAATTTCATGAGATATCAGAAATTAAATCGTTTTTCAGATTCTGAATTCAAACGCTTGGTTGGCGTACCTCGACATGTTTTTACTGAAATGGTAGAGGTTTTAGAAAAAGCAGAATCACTCAAAAAGAAATCAGGTCGTCCTCATACTTTAGATATAGAGGATCAGTTGTTATTAACTCTCAATTACTTACGGAACTACAGCACTCAACTGGAATTAGCGGCAAATTACCATATCGCTGAAAGTAATGTGAATCGAACCATTAAAAAGGTTGAAGATGCATTGATGAAATCAAGACGTTTTACTCTGCCAAAACGAAGCATTACCACGGCAGACGAACACTTTAACTGGGTAATTATTGATGCGACAGAATGTTCAATAGAACGTCCGAAAAAAAAATCAGAGTAAATTCTACAGTGGTAAAAAGAAGAAATATACGCTAAAAGTACAAGTGATCTATCATCCGAACAGCAAACAAATCATAGGGCTAGATATATCGAATGGCAGTCAGCATGACATTAAATTGGCAAGAAAAACGGTTAAGAAATTCAAACATTGTGAATATGTTATGACTGATCTAGGGTACTACGGATTAGAGCAAGATGGCTTTAAATTATTGATGCCAATAAAGAAAAAGAAGAATTTACCCTTATTTGATGTTGAGAAAAAGTACAATAAAATGATTGGAAAAATACGAGTTGTGATCGAACACATTAATAGTCAATTGAAAACATTTAGAATATTAAGTGAACGCTATCGAAATAGACGGAAAAGATTCGGCTTACGCATTAACTTAATTGCTGCACTCGTAAACCGGATAAACTTGCAATAATGACTTTCGCAAGAGATCTAATTATATTTATTTTGAGTTTCATCTAATTAGACATTTGATAATTACATCAATTTTGGATTTAAATAATTCTACTTGGCCGAAAAAATAAGGTTTTATTTTTTAAATATATTTCAACCAACTCATTTTTTTTAATATTTAATCGGCTTTGTTGCACAAAGATTTGAAATACAAAGCGCCCCTAATTGAGCCAAATTTAAGGCGTAACTTGGGTAAGTGGTCGACCTAATTCCGTAAATCTGTTGAGGACTGCTACACGTGCATGAAT